>JALSLC010000039.1 GCA_026988525.1 Archaeoglobaceae archaeon | reverse complement strand
ATTAAAGATATTACAAAACATCTATCAAAAATCTAAAAAATTTCATCGTGATACAATACAAAAATAATTATATAGTCTATCTATTCTCCGAAATCTCAAAATATAAAATATAACTTTAATCAATAAAATTAATCAATTTTAAGATGAGCGACTCGCTGATTAAGTTCGTATTGCTGGTATCTCTTATTTTACAGCTTGTTTTTTGGAAATTTGGATTTTAGAAGGAATAGAGTTAAAATTTAAATATCTTTAAACCAATACACAAATCCCATGAATTCAACTGAAGAATGGATTAAACGAGAAAAAGACGTGCATATCCAACTATATCGTAGAATTCCAGTTGTATTTGAGAGAGGTGAAGGTTGCTGGCTTTATGATGTGGAGGGGAACAAATACTTAGATCTTGTGGCGGGCATAGCTGTTTGTGTTCTTGGTCATTGTCATCCACATCTTGTAAAAAAAATAAAAAATCAAGTTGAAAAATTAATTCATACATCCAATTTGTACTATACTATTCCCCAGATAAAACTCGCAGAAGAGTTAAAAAATATAACTGGAATGGATAAATTCTTTTTCTGTAATAGCGGTGCTGAGGCTGTTGAAGCCACTTTGAAGTTTGCAAGAAAAACAACGGGTAAGAAAAAATTTGTAGCTTTTACCGGTTCATTTCACGGAAGAACTATGGGAGCTTTATCTGTAACATGGAAAAAAATATTTAGAGAGCCTTTTGAGCCACTCATAGAGCCAGTTGTTTTTTCAGAGTACAACAACGTAGAAGACTTAAAGAGGAAAATAGATGAAAATGTAGCAGCTGTAATAGTAGAACCAATACAGGGAGAAGCTGGAGTAATCCCGGCTAAAAAAGAATTTATCCAAGAAATATTCGAATTAAAAGAAAAATATGGATTTTTAGTGATTTTTGATGAAGTGCAGACAGGTTTTGGAAGGACCGGTAAATGGTTTGCAAAAGACCACTTCAAAGTTGAACCAGATATGATAGCTATGGCTAAAGGAATTGGTTCTGGATTTCCAATGGGATGCGTAGGCGTTAAAGAGTGGGTAGCTGATAAGTTGGAATATGGAAATCATGCATCTACTTTTGGTGGTAATCCTCTTGCTTGTTCAGCAGCTCTCGCTACTATTGAAACTATAAGAAAAGAAGAATTAATAAAAAATGCTGAAAAAATTGGTAAACTATTTATTGAGGGCGTTAGAAATGTTTTTGGCAATTCAAGGGGCTTAGGTTTGATGATAGGTACAAAATGCGAAAATGCACCCGACTTAGTTAAAATAGCTCTAAAAAATAATCTACTTATTAATGCCACATCTGAAAAAAGTTTGAGGTTTGTACCTCCTCTTGTAATAAGTAAAGAAGAAGTCGAAATAGCTCTTGAAAAATTGGAGGTATGTAAATGCACTGGGCAGATAAAATAGCTGAAAATTTATTAAAAATTAGCGATAAGCATAGAATTGCTACTGGAATTACTCCTTCAGGCCACATACACATAGGCAACTTAAGAGAGATGTTAACAGCAGATGTTGTCAAAAGGGCTATAGAAGATAGAGGTGGTAAAGCCGAAATTGTGTATATTGCAGATACATTTGATCCTTTGAGGAGAAGGTATCCTTTCCTTCCGGAAGAGTATGAAAAATACGTGGGTATGCCGTTAAGCGAAATTCCATGTCCATGCGGTGAACATAAAAGTTATGCAGAACATTTCTTAGAACCATTCATTGAATCGCTTGAAATACTTGGAATAGATGTAACAGTAAAAAAAGCTGATGAAATGTATAAATCTGGTGAATATGAGGAGGCCATAAAAACCGCATTGAAAAATAGAGATAAAATTGCAAGTATTTTAGAAGAAGTTACCGGAAAAAAATGTGATGAAAAATGGTCACCTTTTATGCCACTTTGCGAAAACTGCGGTAGAATAAACTCAACAAAAGTACTGGGGTTTGATGATAAAGGTGTGTATTATACTTGCGAGTGTGGTTATGAGGGAAAAGCGAGTTACAAAGGTGGAGGAAAACTTGGTTGGAGAGTTGACTGGCCTGCAAGATGGGGAATACTCAAAATAACCTGTGAACCTATGGGAAAAGACCACGCTGCAGCAGGAGGGAGTTATGATACTGGAAAAAGAATTGCAAAAGAAATATTTGGGATCAAACCCCCATACCCGATTGTTTATGAATGGATACACTTGAAGGGTGTGGGGGTTATGAAGAGTTCAAAAGGTATCGTCGTACCTGTCAGAGAAATGGTAGATATACTACCTCCTGAGGCTGTGAGATATATTATAATAAGGGCTAAACCTGAAAGGCACATAGATTTTGATCCAGCCAATCTACTTGATTTAATAGATGAATTAGAAGAATCTGCCGCTAAGGGAGATAGAAGTGCTGAATTATCATTTGTTAAAAAAATAAAGTATAGTGAAGTACCATTTAGACATTTAATTGTAGTAGGTCAAATAGCCAACTGGGACTTTGATAGAGTTTTAGAAATATTGAATAGAAGATACAAAATAGATAGCGAAGAGAAAATACAAGATTTAAAAAGAAGAATTAAATACGCGAAAAAATGGTTAGAAAAGTTTGCACCAGATAGAATAAAATTCGAGATTATTGATTCAGAGAAATTAAGCAACATAGAATTCGATGAAGATGAATTGAGATTTCTTAAAGAATTTTCAGATAAATTAAAAGAGGATATGAAAGCTGAAGAGTTACATAACTTAGTATATACTACTGCCAAAGAAGTTGGAATTAAACCCGCAAAAGCTTTCAAATCGATCTACAAAGCAATACTTGGAAAAGAGTACGGCCCTAGAGCAGGGTATTTCATGGAATCTCTTGGAAGTGATTGGGTTAAAAATAGGTTAAAAAAAGTTATCACGTAGTTTTTTATAACTTTTTATTGAATTTAATTTAATGCCCACAAGAATTGAAGGTGGAAGTTACTACACTTACTTAAGTGAAGGGTGTAAGCTTTGCAGAAGAGGTGCCAAGCTCGTGTTATTTGTAACGGGTATGTGTCCAAACTCTTGCTACTACTGTCCAATATCTGAAGAAAGGAAAGGTAAAGATATAACCTTCGCAAACGAGAGAGAAATTCATAAAAAAGAAGATTTAATTGAAGAAATAAATCTAATGAGTGCTGAGGGTGCTTCAATTACAGGAGGAGAGCCATTGTTTGTTTTTGAAAAAACACTCCGTTTTGCAAAGATTTTAAAAGAGTTAGATTTACACATCCACTTATATACTAGTATGCCTGCAAAAGAGAGAATATTAGAAAAAATATCCAAGTACATAGATGAGATTAGGTTCCATCCAGTAAAAAACTTGGAAATGTACAATGAGCCTGTTAAAATTGCTAAAAATTTTGGGCTTGAAGTTGGAATTGAAATACCTGCAATTAAATTTGATAGAAAGCTTGCTGAATTCGTAAATAAATATGAATTATTTATGAACTTAAACGAGTTAGAATTTTCTGCTACTAATCAAGAAGAACTTTTTAAAAGAGGTTTTGAAGTTAAAGAACACTTTGGAGCTAAAGGCAGTGATAAAATTGCAAAAATGTACTTGGATGTTGTTGAAAAATTTCACTATTGTACAGTATTATTTAAAGATAAGGCTCAACTGAGAAGGAGATTTATAAGAATGGCTATGAACTACCCTGATTTTTATATGGTAACAAACGATGGTACTGTTATTTGTGGTTGTGTTGAGTGCAGCATTAGCGATTTCAAAAAATTAATTAAAATATTAAAAAACAATAATGTAAAAAATTATGAAATCTTTAGAAATAATAATTTTGTGGAAGTCGAATTTTCAGCTGAAGTTGCGGAAAAGTTAAGTGAAATTTTAAAAGCTGAAGGCTTTAGAGTAAGCGTGGTTGAAAGGTATCCAATTGCTCGTAGAATTATAGTTGAGAAAATACCCCTCTAATAAAAATTCGAGAGGCTAAAAGTATGAAACGGGATGAAATAGAAAAAAGACTTAGAAAATATCTTGAAAGAGATAGAAATGGTGTAAGAAGAGAATTACTCAAGATTTTGCTTGAAGGAAATAAATATACAACTGACGAAATATATGAAAAACTAAAAAGTAGAATTAGTACGAGTATAAATAAAAGAGGGGTTTCAGCAATGGTTGGCTTAATGTGTGCAAGACTTGGAATATTGAAAACTGAGCTTGGCGAGAAAAATAAGTATTATATTAAACAAGAGTATGCAGATTTAGTCGAAAAATTAGTTAAAGAACTGTAAATTTAGTAGTCAAAAAATTACGATGTTTATATATATTGGTATTTCAGTTGTTACCCAAGTATGAAAAATTGGTTGTTGAATAAAACATTAAAAACTTGGTGTGTAATAAAAAATCCAATTACAAAAATTTATGAAGAAAAATTGATAAGAGAAGTGTTATCCTTCAAAATACCAAAACATATAGCTATAATTATGGACGGTAATAGAAGGTTTGCAAAAAAGAGAGGATTACCTTCAAATATTGGACATATTTTCGGCTCAAAAAAGGCAGAAGAAGTTTTAAATTGGTGTTGGGAAATAGGAATAAAAAACGTCACAATTTATGCTTTTTCTACTGAAAATTTTAATAGAAGTGAAGAAGAAAAGAGGAATATATTCTCGCTAATATCTAATGAACTAATAAAATTAGCTAAGGATAGTAGAGTGCATAAAAATAAAGTTAGGGTAAGAGTGGTTGGAAAAACAGAATTGTTACCAAAATACGTAAGAAAGGCAATCAAAGAAGTTGAATCTGTAACAAAAAATTACGATAGTTTTAAGTTAAACATAGCAATAGCTTATGGAGGTAGACAAGAAATAATAGACTGTATAAAAAAACTTTTAAATGATGTAAGAGCTGGAAAATATTCAAGTAAAGACATAAACTTCAAAACTGTTGAATCATATCTATATGCAAATGGTGATTATTCTAAGGTTGATTTATTAATTAGAACTGGAGGAGAGCAAAGATTGTCAAATTTTTTAACTTGGCAAACTGCTAACTGTGTTGCCTGTTTTCTTGATATATACTGGCCAGAATTTAGAAAAATAGACCTACTGAGAGCAATAAGGCTTTGGCAAATAAAAAAAGGTTTTAGAGACTGACGGCCATAACTGAAATAACTATTATCACAGCACCGACATACTGTATTAAACTGAGTTTTTCTCCAAGAAAAATTAAAGAAAATATATGAGAGAATACACCTTCTAATGAAAATATTACTGCGGCATCCGTAGGTGTAGTATATCTCTGATATCTATTCTGAAGTATCCTTGCAACAACAGTAGCTAAAATAGCCGTAACAATCAAAGCTACTAAAACATCTTTTTTTAGAATAGCAAATATCAAGTTTTCTTTAAAGTGAGTAATTTCAAAAATAGAGAAGGGAATTGAAAATAGAGATACTGAAAAAATTTGCCAAAAAGCGAGTGAAAAAGGACAAAATAATTTTGAATTGTGAGATATCATAGCTATTTCGATGGCAAAAGCTAAAGCACAGCCTAAGAGCATCAAATTTCCAGTAATACCTGAATAACTCATTAAAAACATGCCAAACAAAGCTGAACACGTGCAAACAACATCTTTAACCCTTATTATACTACCATAAAGTGTTCTTGCAACTATAGGTGTCAAGACTACGTAAAGAGAAGTAATATAACCCGCATTAGTAGCTGAGGAGTACTCCATTCCAAGGGTTTGCAAAGAGTAACCCAAGAAAACAACTAAACCAATTTTTATGCCAATCTTACTTGTTTCTTTTATAATAAACTTATCAACTCTTAGTATGGGTAGCAATAAAAGAAAAATAACTACAGATAAAGCAAACCTAATTGTGTTAAAAGTAAATGGGGGTAAGTAATACAAAGCTAGCTTAACTAAGGGAAATGTAGCTCCCCAGATTAAAGCCACTAACAACAACCATGCATCAGCTTTAATTCTTTTCACAGCATTCGAAGTTTTGTATCACTTAAAAAATATAGTTGAAAACTTTGAAAGTGTGAATCTTAATTACACATTGGAAATCTTCTATAGTTTACAATATTTACCATAATATATAATGTAAAATTACAAACAACAAAGACAATTAACGAAGCATAAATTTATATATGACGAAGTAAATTCAAACTTGAGGTGAGTGAAGTGAATGAAGAGTTCGAGGAAGTGTTTATAGTAGAGGCAAGAAAAATAGTGAAAGATGTTTCAGAGCTTGAAATGTTCGAGAGAGAACTAAAAGAGAAGGGATTTATAGTTGAAAAGAGATGTATAGTTTTTGAATATTAAATTATATTTTACATTTAATTTAAAAATTTATTTATAAAAAATAAATATGATTGATTAATAACTGCTTCTATATAGTTTACGTGAAACATTTTTAAAGCACATCACAAGCCTTAACAATACATGAAAGATGATGTACCACTTCCGGAAGTTAATATAGGTATGGTTGGTCATGTTGATCATGGTAAAACGACCTTAGTAGCAGCATTAAGTGGAGTTTGGACTGACAGACACAGTGAAGAATTAAAAAGAGGTATATCCATTCGACTTGGTTATGCGGATACTACTTTTAGAAAGTGTCCAAAATGTGAGGAACCTTACGCATACACAGTTGAGAAAATTTGTCCAAGGTGTGGGAGTAAAACTGAAATTCTTAGAACTGTAAGCTTTGTTGATAGTCCGGGGCATGAAACACTGATGGCAACAATGCTTAGTGGGGCTGCCCTAATGGATGGGGCTGTTTTGGTTATTGCTGCAAACGAAAAGTGTCCCAGACCTCAAACAAAAGAGCATTTAATGGCTTTGGAAATAATAGGCGTTGATAAGATAGTTATAGCCCAAAATAAAATAGATATTGTTTCTAAGGAAAGAGTCTTAGAGAACTATAGGGAGATAAAAGAATTTATAAAAGGAACTATTGCTGAAAATGCGCCAATTATACCAATTTCTGCTCAGCAAAAAGTAAACATAGATGCTCTAATAGAAGCTATAGAGGAGACAATACCAACTCCAAAGAGGAACTTAGACGCTCCACCACTAATGCATATTGCAAGAAGTTTTGACGTAAATAAACCCGGAACCCCTCCTGAAAAATTGATTGGAGGAGTTGTTGGAGGTAGTTTAGCAAGAGGCAGACTTAGAGTTGGTGATGAAATAACTATAAGACCGGGAATAAAAGATGAAAAGAGAGGAACTTGGGAAGAATTACATTCAGAAGTTGTAGGAATTAGTGCATCAGGCAAATCTGTAGAAGAGGCAACACCCGGTGGATTGATTGGGGTGGCTACAAAATTAGATCCATATCTTACAAAGAGTGATGCTTTAGTCGGAAATATTCTTGGTAAAGAAAAAGGATTGCCTGACGTGCTCTTTGAATTTACAATGGACGTACAACTACTCGAAAGAGTTGTGGGAACAGAAGAAGAATTGAAAGTAGAAAAAATAAAGATGAACGAGCCTCTAATGTTGAGTGTTGGAACAATGATAACTCTCGGCGTAGTTACATCTGCAAGAGATGATGTAGTAGAAGTTAAACTTAAAAGACCTGTTTGCGCTGAAAGTGGATGGAGAGTAGCAATTAGTAGAAGAATTGGATCAAGGTGGAGACTGATAGGAGCAGGAGTAATAAGATAGGCTATGAAATGTGTTGTTGTTGATACCAACATTTTAATGTATATTTACTTAATGAAAGTCGATATTTTTAGTGAATTGAGGGAATTGGGATTTACTAAAATTTTAATTCCTGATTGCGTTATAGAAGAGTTAGAGATAATAAAAGACAAATTTGGAGGAAAGTATAGCAAAGCAGCAAGATTTGCACTAACACTTATCAAAAAGGAAAAAGTAGAAATTGTAAAAACAGAGAAAAAAATTGGAACTGATGAGAAATTACTCGAAATTAGTATTAAGAATGGCTGTATTCTCCTAACAAACGATAGAGAGTTGAGAAAAAAAGCAAAAAATATGGGTATTGAAGTTGGATATATTAGAGAGAAAAACAGAATTGTTCTTTAAGGTGTTAAAATGAAAGTAATCGTGTGCGGTTCAATCGGTTATGGTGGAATTGAAGAGATTAAAGAGATTCAGGATTACTTAAGGGAGAAAGGTTTTGAAGTATTAGACCAATTAGAGCTAACAATTGATTTAGATGATTTTAGAGATAAAAAGGAACTGTGGAGTGAAATCGTGAAGAGAGATATTGAGTACTGTGAAAAGGCAGATGTTATAGTTTTCCTTGTGAAATACCCAAGCTTCGGAGCGATGGCTGAAGTTGTTATATCAGCTATGAAGGGTAAGAAAGTGATAGCTTACTGTCCAGATAAAGTAAAATCTCCTTGGCCTCTCTATTTCTCAACGTGCGTAGCTAAGAGCAAAGAAGAATTAATAAGACTGCTTCTACAAACTAATATTTCCAAGAGTGTTTTTAAAATTATACCAAATGTTTATGGAAAGCACGAAATGGAGCTAAAATATAAAGATTTTACATGTATTTGCCCAGTAACGGGTATGAGAGATATAGCAACAATAACTATAAAATATATCCCTAAGGACAAACTGATCGAATACGAGTCACTGAAAGATTACTTTGAAAGTTTTAAAGATAAAAAAATGCACCATGAGGCAGTAGTTGAAAAAATCTATGCAGATGTAATGAAATTCTTAGATCCAGAATTTCTTGAAGTTATTGCAGAATTTGAAGAAAGAAGTGGTGTTAAAGCGAAGGTGAGGAAAACTTATGGGTTGTCACGATAAAGGCCATGTTAAAAGAGTTTTAGAGTTAGCAACATACATAGCAAAGAAGGAAGGAGCCGATTTGAAAATTGTTAAAATTGCTGCTGAATTACATGATATAGAAAGAGACAAACCTAACCACGCAATAGAGAGTGCTAAAACAGCTGAAAAAATTTTAAAGAATAGAGGTTTCGATGACATATTTATATCCAAGGTAAAACATTGCATTGAAGCTCATTCCTTTAGTTCAGGGATAGAACCAAAAACTATTGAAGCTCAAGTACTGAGTGATGCGGACAAACTTGACGCCATGGGTGCAATAGGTATTGCAAGAGCGTTTATTTTTGCGGGAGAAAATGGTAGAACAATAGAAGATACATTAAAACACTTTGAAGAGAAACTGTTAAAACTTGTAAACTGTATTTACACTGAAACTGCAAAGAAAATTGCTAAGGATAGACATGAATTCTTATTACAATACTACAAAAAATTAAAAGAAGAGTTATCAGTAACCAAGAAGGAAAGTAAATACGAAGTAAGTGACTAAAACAAGTAAAAGCATGTGTTTCAGTCCGGATTTTAATTCACCTTCACCCATAAGACCAGCAATTAATCCACTTACAGCTCCATTAATCAAAGAAGTATGGTAGAATAACTTAGTTAGTTCTTTTAAATTTGGAATTCTAAACTGTAAATAGTAATAATTTACAGGAGAGACGTGAACCTTCGTGAATATCTGTATAAAGTTGGATGTGAGGATATATACTGTAAACAAAAAAACTCCAAAAGTCATATATATAACTACTATGTAAACAAACATTTCATTCTTTACTCTATTTCTCAATTCTAAATATAATTGAGCATCGTTCGCAGCTGTAAACAAAGCATCTTTTATAGTTCCAGCAGATTCTATAGCTTTTAAAAGAATTGAAGTAACCTTTGTTACAGTAATACTACTTACTCTCCTTTCAAATCTTTTGAGAGCATCACTCAAAAGCATACCCCATTCAAGATCCTTCCTTATTAAATTAATCTCAGATGTTAAAGCACCAAGATTTGAAGTAGATAGAATTCTTATTGCTGAAACTATGTTAAGACCGCTTTCATTTAAACTTGCAAGTTGTTTTAAAAAGTCTGGTATATGTTCCTCTATTTTTCTAATTCTTCTATTTCTAATTTCAACTAAAATTGAGTATGGTGTCACTAAAATAACAAGTAATACTACAAGAATTGTTTCTATTTTCTGATTTAAAATGAAAGGTAAAATTACCAAAAAAATAAATGGAGTTATATAAAATGTATATTCTGGTCTATATACAAATATTCCTAAGTTACCTAAGACATTTTTTATTTTTCTATTTAAATCATAGTACATTCTTTTAAATTTTCCGGGATACGTAAACTCTGGGTTTCTTCCTTCACAAATTCTCGCAAATAATCTACTCCTTCTATATTTTTCACCTGTCCACTTTAATTCATATTCAGACATCATAGACCATAAAAGCCATATAAACATTAAACCACCAACAGGCATATAAAGATATATAATAAATTTCATAATATTTATAGAATAGCTTTCGATCATGCCCATTACAACGAATATGATAAGTAAAAACAATGGTGCCACAACCAATGCTGAAACGTAAACTTCAGCCAATATTCCAAGACTATTTAAAAAGATCTCCTGATATTTTTCTCTTTCATTCATTAAATGTTGAGATTTAAACTCCAAAAATTCGCTTAACCTTCCAGTACCTTCTATAACATTGATCATATCATCAAGGAAGTCCGAAAATTTTTGAGATGGTGTTGTTAAAGCAACATACCTTATAGCAGAGCTTATGTTTTCGTGGAAAGTCTTTATTCTATTTACAATAACTCTAAATTCTTTACCAACTTCTCCAGTTACAGATGTTTCTTCAGATACAATCTGAAACATTTCTATAATAGGTATTCCACCCTTAGCCATACTGAGCATCATGTTTACAACGTGGGGGAATATTACTTCTATTTGCCCTCGTCTATGAGAAGCATACAATTTTGGATACTTCAATATAAAATATCTAATCAAAATAAAGAATAAAATTGAGAATAAAAATGCAAACACAAATGGAACTAAGTATGTTTCTAAGTGGAATGGCTGGTTATAAATCTTTGGCAGTTTATCGTTTAATTTTAAATAATTAATGAAATCACCAAAAGCGTAACCTACAACGAAAAACAAAGGCACTAAGATTAAGGGATAGAACAATGCTATTGCCAAAAACTTTGGTACTGTTATTGGGTATCTGCAACTTCTCAATGTTTTTTCAATATCCATGTACTTTTCTGGATTTTCTTTGTACTTCTTTCTATAGTATCTTACAAGAAATGATGGTACATAGATTTTTAGTACTTCTCTATTTAGTTCTTCTACTTTTAAAGTCTCATATATTCTCTCTATTAAACTTACACGTTCCTTTCTAATTCTCCTCTCCCTTAATTCTTCAAGGCCTTTTCTTGTTCTTTTTAACTCTCTTTCTTTCTTAAACTCTTCTATGGATTTTCTTATATCTTTTATGGCATCTATATGCTCTTTAAAAGTTTCACTAAAACTTTTTTTAGATATATATCTTTCAGTCTCAATTTTTAATTTTTCACCCTCTTCAAGAATGTTTTTCAGAGTATATCTAAGTTTTTCGAGTTTTTCTATATCCATTCTAATCTCCCCATGTAACAATACAAAAATATATTTGTCGGTATTAAAACTAATGATAATGTTTTTAACATACTTGCACAACCAACTCCGCCAACTCAACAAAACATTTTAAAAAATTTGGTTTTAGAATTTTTTTACTCCATACCTCAGGAAAGTTCCTTATTTTCTGATCAAATGGTATTTTGCAAACTACTTTGTCAAGATTGACCCTAACTTTTTTTTCCACTTTATTAACTATATATCCTTTTATATATATTCCATTAACTTCAAGAATCTTTGATAGCTTTGTAGCGTCAAGATAGGACGCTTTTTCATCTGCAGTAACTACAAAAACACAATCAGCCAGCATAATAGGATACATAGAATACTTAGAAATTCCGGGAGACAGATCTAATACAATGTAATCGTATCGAGTCTTTACGTTCTTAAGTAAGTTTGGTAACTTTTCCAAGTCAATTTTTCTTTCTAAATCAACTATCGATTTTGAAGGGTAAACGTGAATGTAAGAGTAGCCTACTTTTACTTTCACATACTCTATATCATCTAAATCACATAAACCACATAAATAGTGAGTTATAGTTGTGCTTGGTAATTCTTTAGCATAAAATTGCAAATTTGGAAGAGCAAAATTAAAATCTAATGCTGCTACTGAAAAACCTTGTAAACTTAAAGCTGCACTGAGATGAAGAGTTACAAGTGTTTTTCCTACCCCTCCTTTCCCCGAAGGTAACGCTATTGTACGTCCACCAGGAGATCTTAGGAGCTCGTAAGTTATTATTATTTTCCTTAGTTTATTCAATAGCTCATCAATAGACATCATAATAACAAATTAAACTATAAAAGTCTTGGAGATTTACCACTTTCCTTTTTTTCAGTAATTTTTCTTTCAAATAATGGAGATATTTCATCAAGTTTTTCAGAGAGAGACGTTATTCTCCTCTTATTCATTTGTACAATCTCTTTTAGATCCGAAATTTCCTTTTCCAATTTTGACAATTCTACTTTTACTTTTTCCAAAGCTTCATTTACAGCTTTTTCTACTACTTTCGCATCTACTTCTACTTTTATGCTGTTGAGTTTTTGCTCTAACTCTCCTATTTTTTCCATACTACTGCTCAGATTACCTAAATCTTTTCTCAACTTGTTTAATTCATTTTTAATTTCCTCTTTTTCGTTTAAAAAATTAGAAATAGCTTTTTCTAAATCATCTATTTTTTTATTATCTAAGCTTTGTTTTTCAATTTCAAGTTTTGAAACTCTCGATGAAATAGAATTTAAAGATTTTTTAATTTCCCCTATTTCCTCAATTAACTCCTCCTGTTTTTTTGACATTTCATTATGTGATTTCTCAATTTCGGGAATTAGCTCATCTACGACCTTTTTTAATTCTTCAAACAGTTTATCCCACTTAGATAGTAAAGCTTCAACATCCTTCATACATCCCCCTCATCTTCTCTTTATTCTTCGTTATTTCTTTTCTATTCTATACTTA
>JALSLC010000038.1 GCA_026988525.1 Archaeoglobaceae archaeon | reverse complement strand
TTCTATTCTATACTTAGATATAGTATATGCCCCTCTTGCAGAAGCTGTAGATGGTTTTTCAGGAAGTTTTATAGTCACACCAATTCCAAGCCTGTCTCTAAGCATAGCTTCCAATTTCTCTGCTAACCCCGGAATTTCAGCCATGCCTCCTATGAGTACAAAATCTCTTTTTATTATTTGTCTGTAAATCGAGAAGTTTTTTTCTGCAAGTTCTGGTAAAAACTGCATAGCTACAAAGTCCGCTACTTCCTCCACATACTCATTTATAGGTTTAATTATACATTCATCAATTCTAAAGCTATATTTTCCTTTTTCAAACAAATGTACAGTTTCCTGCACTTTTTCCCAGTTTTTGAGGTTTGCATACTTTTCCTTAAATTCTCTTGCCGTGTTTAGGTCTATGTTTACTGCACCTCTTGTTTCGTTCTGTATCTCATTTTTTATTCTTCTATCAACAGCATCTCCAGATATCGCACCAGTTACCAAACTATAAACTATTTCACCTCTTCTAACAGCGACAACCTCTGTAGTTGATGAACCCAAATTAATTACCAGAAAAGTCTTATTTATAACATCCAATCCTTCTGGTAGAGCGATAGCACCAAGAAAAGAATCATTCCACATTTCTTTTCCTATCCAACCTATTGGTAACTGTGCTATAACTTTCTTTAGAAGATTAATGCTGGTTTCACTCTCAATAGATGGAACAGCATACGTAACATAACTATTTTCAGGCAGGTTACACTCTTTTATAAGCTTTAGTAAGAACGTTTTTAACAATTCAGCCTCTTCTTCGTTTCCAGGAAATCCTCCTCTAAGCATGTAGTTTACATCATCACCAAACATTTCAACAGCCTCATCTCCAATAACATATTCTTTCTCTCCCGTAATAGGATTTTCAATTTCTTTTATGCATGTATGAATTACAAATTCATTCCCATCCGTAACAACTACTGTATGCTGTGATCCAATCTTTATTCCTACTGGAATAGCTATCTCTTCTTTTTCTACATTCTCCATATCATTTGTCATAGCAGACACCAGAATGACTTAGCAATATATTCATAAAAAATATTTTCCATTTTTAAGTTAATTTATTCCACAGTAATATCTAACGCTATCTCTGCTAAATCTGCTGAATAGGCTGCAATTCTTGCAATACTATCAACTATGGATTTTATGCATAAAGCTTCTTCAGTATCTCTCTCTACTATTTTGAGGTAGTACTTCTCATGTATATCTTTCATATCTTCAAATTCAGTTAAAACAGTATCAGCTATTTCACCATTTTTCTTGAAGAACGCCAATGTTGACATTCTTAGCATTTCAACACATGGTTCTACAATTTCACAAAGCTCAGGTAAACCTTTTCCAAGTTTTAATAGATTTCTCGCCATGTTAGCAGCATGATCAGCTATTCTTTCAAACCTTCTTGCAAAAGTCCAGTATCCAAATAAAATTCTTGCTTTACTATCCAAAGATATCTTTTGTATAGTTAATCCAACCTGTCTGAGAACTAAGAAGTGCAGTCTATCGATTTCATTCTCTCTAAGTATTATAGAGTTGCAGATGTATTCACTAAAGTTTTTGAGAGATGAACAAAAATCAGACAGCATAGCAAGACACATATTACTCATTTTCTCAAGAACATTTTCAGTTTTGAATCTATCATCAAGAAAAACTTCCAAACACATTTCTTTTCCTAAGTCTTCCATTATTTCCACTCCAATCAGCGTATCTGCTGCCATATCTGCAGCGTTTCTATGTAGTTCGTTGTAAATCTTTATTTTAATAGTATCATATCCTGCTAAGTAACATGAAATAATTCTTCTAAGCAAACAAGCTTTTCCTAAACCTTTAGCATCAATTTCAATTTCCTTTCTAACAGTTCTTTGCATTTGCGGAGTTAAGCTAATAGTTGAATTTCCAATGTACATAATTACATTATCTCCAGCTTTTAGATTGTTTTCCTCCACCCACTTTTTTGGAAGTGTGATTATATAGCTACTTCCACCACTGAAGTATATCTTTCTGGTTTCTACCTTCATCTGCAGTAAGATATAGTAAGTAGTATATATCTTTACTGTCCTAAAATAATATATATTCTATATAGAAAATATAGAATAGTTAGGATATATTGGGAAAAAATATATATTGCCTAATTATCCCATACCACATGAAAAAAGTGTTTGTAGTTCTATCTGTATTGGTATTGGCAGCAGCTATTGCTGGTTGTGCCCAACAACATAAAACAACTCCAACAGCCCCAACTACAACTCCAACAAAAACAACCCCAGCAAAAACTACAACTCAACAGGTAGTTCTAATTGGTGATGGAGCTACATTTCCTTGGCCCCAAATTACAAACTGGATAGACGTTTATATGAAAGAACATCCAAACGTTAAGATAGAGTACAATGGTGGTGGCAGTGGTAAGGGTCAAGCAGACTTTGCAGCTGGAGTTGTTGATTTTGCTGGAAGTGACCCACCACTAAAGAAAAGTTTGTGGGACAAACTCGTTAATCACCCACCAGCAGAAGGTAAAGGTCCACTCCAGTTCCCAGATATAATAGGTGCTGTAGTTGTTTGCTACAATGTTCCCGGAGTAAAACACCTAAGACTTGATGGAAAAACCTTAGCAGACATTTTCATGGGTAAAATAAAGTACTGGGATAACGAAGAAATAAAGAAACTCAATCCAGGAGTAAATCTGCCTCACAAAGAAATAATAGTAATACACAGAAGTGATGCAAGTGGTACAACAGACATCTTTACGACTTATCTATGCCTTGTTAGTCCAGAATGGAACAGTACAATTGGAGCTGGCAAAGTTGTAAATTGGCCAGTTGACAAAATGGGTAGAGGTGTAGGTGGAAAAGGAAACCCCGGTGTTGTGGCTGAACTGAAGAACACACCTTACTCCATATGCTACACCGAACTTAGCTATGCGATAAAAGAGAATCTAAAAATCGTAGCTTTGAAGAACAAGGACGGATACTTCGTATTACCAAATGCTACAACAATAAAGGCTGCCGCTTCTCACGTTTCAATGTACATAGCTCCGCCAACGGCAGGATACAAAGAAAATCTAAGGCAATTGCTTAACGCTCCCGGAAAGGATAGTTACCCCATAGTAGCCTTTAGCCACTTGTTGGTGTGGAAACACTACAGCGATCCGGTTAAAGGTAAAGCGGTTCACGCATTCATAAAGTGGATACTTACCCAGGGACAAAACGATAAGTATATAGTCCCAGGATATGTAGGATTGCCAAGCAGTATAACTCAAAAAGTTCTTAGTGAGGCAGGAATATAACTTAAAGGGGGCGAGGGATGAGTAAAGAAGAAAGATATATTGATACCTTTAAATATTTTTTATTGCCCTTCTGTTTGTTCGTATTTGGTCTCTTCGCTCTAATGCTTGCCGTTTATTTTTCTGCATCAATACCAATATTTCAACATGAAGGTATAAAGATATATACAACTAATATTTGGAGGGCATCTGAAAATCCAAATAAGGAATTTTATGGTGTTCTTGCAGCTATATATGGAAGTGTATATACATCAGTCCTTGCAATTTTAATAGCATTACCTTTATCGGTATCTTTTGCTGTTTTTGTAATAGATTATGCACCTCAAAAGGTTAAAGAGCCTTTAATAGTGGCAACAGATGTTATGGCTGGTTTACCAACTATAATATACGGTATTTGGGGTGCTTTTGTCCTTGTACCATTACTTAAAAAATATGTTATGGATCCTCTTTATGCTTATCTATCATTTATACCTCTATTCTCTTTTAAACCTGTAACAGGGTATAGTTACTTTTCTGCAGGAGTTTTATTGGGGATAATGGTTACACCCTTTGCATCTGCAATAATTAGGGAAGCTTATAGGTCTCTACCCTTCATGTATAGAGAGGCAATATATTCTCTTGGAGCGACAAGGTATGAAGCCACAAAAATATTAATAAAAGAAATTAAACCTGCAATAGTTGCAGGATTGCTTTTAGCTTTTGGGAGAGCAATTGGAGAAACTGTCGCTGTAAGCTTAGTAATAGGAAATACATTCAATATAAGTCCAAGCTTGTTTGCTCCCGGATATACTATTTCATCCCTTATAGCAAATCAGTTTGGTAATGCATTTATATATAAATATATGGTTTCAGCTTTGTTTGCTGCTGGATTGTCACTCTTCTTCATAGGTTTGGCTGTAAATATTCTTGGAATTCTAATCCTAAGGAGGTATGGACATGTCAGATAATTTAAATATTAGAATTTTAAAAGAAAAATTATTCTTGATATGTATAGGGATATTAACAATTGCTACAGTTTTCCCTCTATTTCACATAATGTACAGTATAATCGCCAATGGATTACCAGTCCTAATAAAAGGTGGCTGGAGTTTCCTTACAGGAACGTTGGCACCACCGGGTGATGGATTGGGAGGAATTGGGCCAGCAATAGTTGGAACTTTCATTTTAACGGCTTTGGCATCTCTGATTGGTTTACCTGTAGCTGTACTAACAGGAATATATGCAGCGGAGTACCCAAATAGCTTGATAGGTAGAGCCACAAGAACTCTACTTATGATTATGATGGAATTCCCAACTATTCTTGTTGGTTTGTTTGTAATGAACTTAGTTGTATTACCTATGGGTAGTTACTCTGCAATAGCAGGAGCTTTATCCTTAGCAATAATTATGATGCCCTACGTGGCTGTCTATACTGATGAAGCTTTAAAGAGCATACCTCCAAAATACAGAGAAGGAGCTTTTGCATTGGGGCTTACAAGGGCTAAGGTCGTTTTTAAAGTATTAATAGGCCTTGCAAGAAAGGGAATAATGACGGGTGTTTTAATAGGTATAGCCAAAGTGGCTGGAGAAACAGCTCCACTCCTCTTTACTGCTGGTGGTGCATCGAGAGTTTACTTTGACGGTTTGAATAGACCGATAGGTGCGATTCCATTATTAATCTACAATCTTGTGCAACAACCTTACACAAACTATCATGAAATTGCTTGGGGAGCTTCTCTTTTACTCATGATAATATTTCTTGGGTTGTTTCTCCCAATAAGGTTAAGTCTTAAGGAGGTGAAATTATGATGATTGCAAAAGAAGAAAATAATATTTTTTTAAAACAGTCTAATTTAAAACAAAACTATGCTATATCTACTGAAAAACTAAATATTTATTATGGAGATCATCATGTTATAAAAGATGTAAGTTTGAATATACCCGAAAAAGTCGTTTTTGCAATAATGGGGCCAAGTGGATGTGGAAAGTCAACAATGTTAAGAGCATTTAACAGATTGCTGGAATTAAATGAGAAGGCTAAAGTAAAAGGAGACATAAAAGTGTTTGGAAAAAGCATTTATAAAATGAATCCTATAAAAGTTAGAAGAATTGTGGGCATGGTTTTCCAACATCCAAATCCATTTCCACACATGAGTATTCGAGATAACGTAGCACTTGGATTAAAATTAAACAAACTCGTTAAATCAAAAAAAGAAATTAATGAAAGAGTTGAATGGGCTTTAAAAAAGGCAGCTTTGTGGGAGGAGGTCAAAAACAAGTTAGATGAGCCTGCATCAGCCTTAAGTGGTGGACAACAACAAAGATTGTGCATAGCAAGAGTTGTGGCTATGAAACCTAAGGTAATTTTAATGGATGAACCTACATCAAACCTTGACCCCATTAGTACAAAAAAAATTGAAGAATTAATAGACGAATTGAAAAGAGAAGTTACAATTGTTATAGTTACCCACTCCCCCGCTCAAGCCGCGAGAGTTAGTGATTATGTAGCCTTCCTTTACTTAGGTAAATTAATAGAAGTTGGTAGCACTGTAGATATGTTTGAGAATCCTAAGGAGAAATTAACTGAAGAGTATCTAACTGGCAGGATGGGGTGAATATGACAAGAATGGAGCAAAGGCTTGAAATTCTTAAAAAAGATGTTATGGAACTACACAATTTAGCAAAGAGAGGTGTTGAAATATGCTTAGATGGTTTGAGGTGTGATGATAGCAAAAGAATTGAAGCTTGCAAAATTGAGCAGGAAGCAGATGTTTTACATACAGATATAGATTTTAACTGTGTAACTGCAATAGCGTTATTTCAACCAGTTGCGAGAGATCTGCGATTTTTGATAAGTATGATGAAGATCTCAGGTAGTTATGAAAGAATTACTGATCTAACACAGGAAATCTCAATGTATGATTGTACAGCACCTTTCTTAATGGATAAATTCGAAAATATGAAGGTAACTTTACTAAAAATGTTTGAAGTAATAGAAGATGCTTACAATGGAGACATAAAAGACTTAAGAGAAAAATTGTGGGAATTAGATGATGAAGTGGATAGAAATTACGTTGAAGCTATAGATTTAATGAATGAAAAAAGTATTTGTTCGGTAGACATGGTCTTAACAGCAAGACATTTAGAAAGAATAGGCGATTTACTTGGAAAAGTTGGAGCTAGGATAATATTTATTGAAGAAGGGAGGAGAGTCTGGATAAAGTAACTGGAGGAAATTAAAATGAAATTATATGAAATTGTTTCTTTTCTTAATAGTTATCTAAATATCTCCGAGTGGGAAAACATAGATTCATCAAAAAATGGACTACAGGTTGAAAGTTGTAATAGTATAGAAAAAGTAGCATTCTCAGTTGATGCATGCATGGATAGTTTCAAAAAAGCTGTTGAAACTAAAGCTAACCTTCTTATAACTCATCACGGCCTCTTTTGGAAAGATTTTAAAGGTATAACTGGAATAATGGCTAAAAGACTTAAATACCTCATAAAAAATGAGCTTTCTCTATATGCAGCACATCTACCGTTAGATGCCCATCCCGAAGTAGGAAACAACATCCAAATAGCTAAGATTTTAGAAATGGATATTGAAGGTGCATTTGCTCAATACCATGGCAAAACAATAGGTTTCTACGGTAAAATCGAAGATAGCATAAACAATATAGCAAAAAAACTCGAAGAAAAACTAAAAACTAAGCCTTTAGTTTTAGAGTTTAGTAAAAACATATCTAAGGCTGGAGTTGTTTCGGGGAGAGGAGGCTTTTCAATCTACGATGCTGAAAAGCTTGATATTGATTTATTGATAACTGGGGAAGCTGAACATTCAATATATCACACAGCCAAGGAGCTTGGAATTAGCCTAATTTTTGCGGGTCATTATGCTACAGAAGTAGTTGGTTTAAAAGCTTTAATGAAAAAAGTAAGAGAATTGGGATTGGAAACAGTATTTATAGATTGTCCCACAGGAATTTAAAAAGTATAATTGATCTTTATAAATAATATTACAGCAAAATAAGAAAATAAGGAAAAAGTTGCATACTTCTTGGAATTTATTCTCTATCAAACTTCTACTAAGTTGGACATGGTAGAACAATATTTGCACTAAATACATTTAAACAAATTAGTACAAAACTTAAAAATTTAATAAAAATAAAAATTTTCTGTTTAAGGATGCGTACCTCTTATCACTCTAACGTTAAAGTTTTCAGTTATCTTTTTTTCAAGTTCATCTATATCCATAGGACAAAAATTTTTCTCTGCCATTAAAATACATCCTGCAAGAAAGACTGTATCAAAACTTTCTCCTTCACTTTCAAGCATTTCTTTTATTAACTTAAGTCTTGCTATTGGAAAACCGGGACAACCCCCACAACTCGTCCAAGCGATGATCCTTATATCACCCTCAGAAAAGTTACCCGTCTTATTGTATATAGCCTTAAAACATTTTAGACAACCCACTCTAACATTGTCTCTTATTTTCTCACATGAAAGAATTACCGCTTTCATAGTAAAAGATAGTAAAAGCACTACTTAAAATTAATTATTAAAAATTATTAACCTTAGCCAAGTTTTGTAAACCCTCCAGATATTACAACTCTCAAAGCATCTTCAACGTTCATATCTAAGTATATTAGTTCATCCTCCGGAACCAACACTACAAGCCCAGAAGTTGGATTTGGTGATGTGGGTATAAAGACGTTTACAAGTTTTTTATTGGTTTTTACACATGCATCAGGAATTATGCCACCTGTTGTAAAACCCAGAGCATACAAACCTTTTCTTGGATACTCGACTAAAACTACCCCCTTTATCTTTTCAGTTTCTGAAACTAAAATTGCTTTACTCGCTTCTTTTGTTGCAGAATAAACTGTTCTTAGAACTGGAATTTTCATTAGCTTACTTTCTATGAATTCGATTAGCTTTCTTCCAACAGCCAATCTACCAAACAACCCAAGCAAAAAAACCAACACTGCTAGAGCAATCAAACTCATTCCCGGAATGTAAAAACCAAGTATCTTTTGAATTTCTGGCTTCATTAAGTTATCAAGAGCATTAAACACCCAGTAAACGATGTACATGGTCGTAGCAAGAGGTATCAATATTAGCAATCCCGTAAGAAAAGTGTTTCTTACTTCAGATAATTTGGACATGGAAATTAGTCTTACCCCAGAATATAAACAGTTACTCAGCAACATAGTTATTGTAATAATATTGAATTATCAAACTTAAAACTAAATAGAAACAAATATATCTAATTTTCTAAATGCTCATGGTTATGATGGTTAGAGAATATTTTTACAATGGTAAGTTACAGCGATTAAAAATATATAGAAATTTTATCATATTGTTTAATTTTTTGGAAAGCAAATATAGATTATATTCTATTATATTATATTTAATAAATTTTATTAATTAAAGAACATAATAATTACTATAAGTATTTATTTAAAAATCATTAATTTTAATAACTTTTAAGTTTTTGTAAGTATGGAGGTGGAGAAAATGAGAAAGGACGAAAAGAGAATAAAGGAAGAGGCTGAGAAAGTTTTTAAGAGCACGAAAATCTTTATATCATGTTGAGGGTCTGGTTTGACCCGATATTTTAAAATTTTATTTGAAATTTTTAAACTTTCAATGACTCCTCCTTCTATAATTTATCCAATACCCCTTTTTGCTGTAGTGCTTTACTCGCTATCTAATTGCAGAAATCCTATTTTATTACTCATAGCAATAGCTTTTACTTTCATCTCTCAAGCTGGAATGAATTTGTGGAATCACGTTAACGATGTTGAAGAAGATATAATCGCAGGGAAAGTTAACGTTTTAACCAAGAATCCTGAGCTAAAGCCTTTTGTAGCAGTTCTAAGTTTTCTGCTTTACTCCACAGCCTTTTTAATCCTAATCTTGTTCTCCAAAGATAAAAGAGCTTTAATAGCTTGTATTTTAGTTTTTGCAGCAACTTGGTTGTATTCAGATAGAATTTTAATTGGAAGGTTTTTTAGAAGGCTTAAAGACCACTACTTAACAGAAGTAGTAACCTACGTTATAGCTGCTCCTACTTTTACTCTCGCTACATGGTCTATATACGAGGAGCTATGCCTAAAAGCTTTTGCAGTTGCAATTATCATGAGCTTCTTTGCTTTATCCGGTACTTTTCTCAAAGATTTGAAAGATGCGAGTGGTGACGAAAAAGCTGGCTTGAAAACTCTTGCAGTAGTATTTTCACCTTTAAGCCTTTTGCTAACTTCAGTTTTAATGCTCTGGCTTTACTACACGTCTATCATCCTTTCTACTTTACTTGAGATAATACCTTTAAATTCTGCTTTAGCAGTTTTACCTTCAATTCTCTTAGTCTACTCTACTTACGCATTCTTGTCTGAAAGAGAAGTATCCTTTAAAGTTTTAAAGCCTATAAAGCTGATGATTTTCTCAAGCGTTTCGTCCCTCGCTTTTTTGGCTATTGCAAATCTACTTCCACTACTGTAGCGGTTCCAGTTCCGTTAAAGCAAATTCCCTTTTCAATTTCGCTCATATATCTTCTATCCAGTTTTTGTGACTTGAAGGCGGCTTGAGCAAAAATTCCGAGAAAATCTCCTTCAAACCTCGATGCTATTTCTCTTCTAAGCCTGTGAACGCTTTTTGAGAACATAGGTATAACGTCGTAGTCTATTGAGAAGAACTTAAAAGTATCAGTTTTAACTTTATCCAGCATTCCGTAAAAGTCTGTAATACCTCCTTTGTACATTTCCCCACTGAAAATGCATTCTCCATAAAATTTGTCGAGTTCGAAAGTTGAAGGGTATATATTTATCGGATACGACTGAAGTCCGAGCATACAAGAGCCAAACGTCTCTTTACTTATAAAAGCGAGCCCATAAGGTGATACTAATGGTAAATTTCCTTTTTTTAGCTTCTCTTCCTTCAGACTTTCCTCTTTTATCCCTTTAGCCCCTATAACCTTTTTCAAGAATTCAGTTGCTGTTAAACCGTTCACTCCTCCTATTGCAATTCCGCTGAAAAAGCATTTAACTCTATCAACTTTGCTAAAGTAGTTTTTCAGAATTTCAAAAGTTTCTTCAAAGCTTTTACCCCTTTCAGGAAAAACATCGTAAAAATGCATTTTGACTTTTGAAAGTCCTACGCCTACGCAACATCTGTGGCATTCTTTACCTTTTGTGTACAAGATAGGAGTTCTGTAACCTGCGGAAAGTGGAATTAAGCACAACCCGGCAACTTCTCCATCCATTTCTCTTAACCCTGAATTTGGTGGAAATATCATTTTTGACTCTAAAATTTTAGAACATTCCGAAAGAATACGTCTTTTTTCCTCTAAATCCTTAGCTCTTTTGTACTTGTAGTAATACATTTTATCGTAGAACAGTAATTTTAGCACGTTTATTTCGCTCGGTATGCTCACCATTGGAAATAACACGACTTTCTTTTTTTCTTTTAATTTTCTGTTTAAAGAAGAAAAAGCTTCTTTTGTACTTTTTCCTGAGCTGTGTGCTATGCTCATTTTATCGCAATCTATTAACATCAATGCTATACCTCTCGACCACGCACAGTTTTTCGTCATATATCCTTCAACGTTACAGCCAGTGATCTCTGCTTCTGGATATCTTTCTTTTAAAACTTTCATAACGCTTTTTGCATCTCTTTTAGTTGAATTCGTTGTAAAGAGTAAGATGTTGTTCGCATCTATTTTTATCTCTTTTAATTTCTCTTTTAACTCTTCTATAAGTTTTCTACCGCTGTTTGGTGACGTCAAAATCTTTAGCGACATTAAACCAGCTCTCTAAGCTTTTCTATGATGTTTTCTATGTCCAAATCTATTTTATATTTGCTCATACACTCCTTTTCAACCACAAAAACGAGAACTAAGGTTCTCGATACTGCAAACATCCTTATTTCTACGTCTTTGTAAGAAAAAGAAATTTCATCGAGACTTTTAGTGAAAATGTAGTAAAGAGAACTTTTTATCTGGCTTTCAAGCCAGTAGAGAAGGTTGAGAATTTCTCCTGTCCTCTCGTTAACTTTCGCAAAAATTGCAGTACCATCTATTCTGTAGAGTGCGGTAACTTTTACTTCTGTATCTTCAGCTATCGGACTCAAAATTTCTGATATTTTGAGTAGCACTCTATCACCGCCTTCACTACTTCCTTTACGATGTCATCTGAACACTGAACACACTCTGAGGAAAAAACTCTAAGCTTCTCCATTGCTTCAGCTGGAATCATTTCTGGAGAAATTCCCATCTCCTTTAGAATTTCAGACAAGTTAATTTTCCTCTTCATTTCCCTTACAATAGCCGTACCTTCTATGAATATCCCAATACCCTTCATTATTCTGTAGGGAAAAACCCCCTCTGCATGCCAAGAGCTTCTATGTTTTATAATCCTTAAAGTTCTGTTGAAAGCCTCACCATACCCTATGTTCTTTAAGTGTATTACCGTATCTCCCAAGAACATTGGAATTTCGACTGATGGTCTGCTCATGTTTCCGTCTAAGGGTTCTTCAAGCGTTATTAATGAAGTTCCAAGTTCCTTTAAACGAGTAAAAAACCAATTTACGTCATTTCTCATTTCGTAGTCAAGAGATGCTATGAGCGGAGTAAAAGAGTCTATTACTATTCTAATTCTGTCGAATCCCTTTGATTCAGAAGTTATAAAATGCAATAGATCATTGTTAATATAAGAAACATCTTCTGCAAAGAATTTATTTATAGCAAGTTTTTCTTTTTTGATATAACTTGCTAAGCTCCATCCGAGAGACTCAGCTACCTTAATAATGTCTTTTGTATCCATATCAAAAGATACAAAAACACATTTTTCACCTTTTTCCAACCCTCTCAACAAATATTGAAGAGCAAACACAGTTTTACCTGTTCCAGCGGATCCTAGCACTACATTAACTGAATTTAGCAGAAATCCAGAATCAAGTAAAGTATCTAAACCAAATATTCCAGTATCCACTCTCTCTAAATTCATTGAGTATATTTTCAACATAGCTACTTTATAAAGCTTTTTTACAGTAAACTGTTTTATGCCAGTAGTTTATTAACAAAAAATAAAAAAATTAAAACTTGAAGACTGATTTTCTATTGTTTATAAATATCTTTTTCGTTAAGTGAAAAAGGAAAAATTATTTTTTATCGGTTATACCTTTTTCAGTTATTCTAAATAAAGCCTCTCCTTCTGGTAAGTGAGGTGAATCTATTAGTCTTGCAACCCTTAATTCTCCTTTACTTTTTTTAAGGTATATCCTGAAAGTAGCCGTATGTGCTACAATGTGCCCTCCAACTGGTTTTGTTGGATCTCCATAGAATACGTCTGGTCTTGCCTGTACTTGATTTGTAACTACAATCGCAGCATTGAATAATTCACCAAATCTAAGCAAATCGTGTAAATGTTTGTTTAATTTTTGCTGTCTATCCGCTAAGGTCCCTCTACCAACATATTCAGCTCTGAAGTGAGCCATTAAAGAGTCCACTATAAGCAATCTTACTTCTTTACCTTCTTTTTTAAGTTTATTAGCCAGTTCCTTTGCATTATCAACAAGAAGCATCTGATGATTGGAGTTGTATGCCTGAGCCACATATATATTTTTTAAAGCTTCTTGAGGATCGAGCCCTTTTGCCTCCGCCATTTGAATTATTCTTTCTGGCCTAAATGTATTTTCTGTATCAATAACTATGACTGCTCCGTTTAAACCTCCCTCCTCCTTTGGAAGTTGTACATTCACAGCTAATTGATGGCATACCTGAGTTTTACCACTGCCAAATTCACCAAACAATTCTGTTATAGCCTGAGTTTCAATTCCACCACCAAGTAATTCATCAAAAGCTTTACTTCCAGTAGTAATCTTACCTATTTTCTTTCTTCTTTCTAAAACTTTATCACCGCTCTCAAACCCGCCTACTGATGCCAACTTTCTTGCTGCTGCAATAATTTTCGCAGCAGTAGATTCACTTATAGATAATCCTTCAATAGATGCAAGTTCTGATGGTGATGCAACAGCCACAGCTTCTACCGTAGAATAACCAGCTTCTCTGAGTTTTTCAGCTATAGCAGGCCCAACATGAGGCAGATCTTCAAGATCTACTTCTTTCACTTTATCTTTTTCTTCAGTTTTATCAACCATACTATCAACCATACATTCCACCTTTTGCAAATTCTACCTTTAAAAAATTAATTAAATAATTTTTTGGTGTTAGACTACGATGTTACACAACTTCACATTACTTCTATCTGCTATACTGGTTGATCTAATACTCGGAGAACCGCCCGAAAAAATACATCCAGTAGTATGGTATGGAAAATTAATCACTATAATGGAAAAATTTAACGATTCTTCCCCAAAAAGTCTTATTTATGGTTTTTTCACTACAACAATCGTGTTAGTATTCTCGTACCTTGTTTATTTAATCTCAAAAGCAATACCTCAGCCTTTTTCATTTTTTGCTGAAGTTTATTTACTTAAATCTAGTTTTTCAATTAAATCAATGGTGGAACATGTCTCAACAATAATAAAATCTGATTTTGATTCAAAATACGTTCAGATGATAGTTAGCAGAGATGCAAAAAAGCTAAACTACAACGAAAAATGCTCTGCAGTAATAGAGTCTCTTGCTGAAAACTTCGTGGATTCCGTTTTAGCACCTTTATTTTACTTTTGTATTTTTGGTTTAGCTGGATCCATGATTTATAGAGCTACAAATACCTGCGACGCGATGATTGGATACAAAAATAGAAAATACTTTTGGTTTGGTAAATTTGCAGCCAGATTAGATGATATTCTGAATTTTATTCCAGCAAGATTATCCATAGTAATTTTTTCTATAGCTTCTCGGAAGTTGTTAAAAATCGGTAAAAAGGAAAAAATAAAGGGTAAGATAAATGCATGTTCTATGATTGCCATGGCATACGCCCTTAATTTAAGACTTGAAAAGCCAAACTACTACGTTATAAATGAAAATGGTAAAGTACCAAATAAAGCTGATGTACTAAAAGCTTTAAGATTTTTTAAAAATTCTTGTTTTATAACAGTTTCTATATTTTTAATAGTTACCATTATCAAATGAGTCTAAAAACTTTGGCATTCATTTTATCTGGATCTCTAACTGCATAAACTTTGATATCTGCTATTTCTTTTGCCAATTTTACTGCTTTCAAAAATTCATTCTCTGAAATAGACAATTTTTTCCAAAATTTCCCCCTGCCCTTAGGTTTAAACTTAAACAATTTCCAGCTCTTTGCATTCGTATATTTAACAATCTCATAAATTTCTTCTATTTCATTTATATTCTTAGATGTCAAAACAGTTGTAATACTTAAATCAACTTTACCTCTAATAATTTCAGCTGCTTTTAAAACAATATCAAAGTGCCCTTTTTCCCTCAACCAGTCGTGAGTTTTTCTACAGCCATCAACTGGCAAATTCACGACATCTGTTAAATCCAGATCAAGTAATTCTATTAATTTACCGTTAGTTTGAACTTTTGTTTTTAATCCACGCATTTTTGCAATTTTTAAGTATTCATTTACATTATACAACAGAGGTTCACCACCTGTAAATACGACGAGTCCCTCTTTTAATTCTTTTAATTTTTTAATTATAAACTCCCTTTCTAATTCCTTTTCAACACTCATGCAAAATTTACATTTCATATTACATTTGTTTCCTAATATAAAAACATATATCATAATAATTTTTCGACAATTTTTATAAATTTCTCTTTACTCAAGTCAAAACAATACCTTATCTCGGAAAACTCAGATGCTAGAGCTTTTACCTCTTCTCTTACATTTTTCCCTTTCAAGCATTTATGGATCAGTTGAGCTATTTCCTTCATCTCCCCTTCCTTCATTCCCAACCTTGTAACTTCTTGAACTCCAATTCTTATTCCTGATGGATCCATAAAATTTCTATTTCTATCGCAATCAACTGGTATTAAATTTCGATTTACAAGTATTCCTGATTTTTCTAAAATTTTTTCGGCTTCCATCCCCCCTATACCAACACTATCTAAGACATCAAAAACTACCTGATGAGATTGAGTAAATCCCTTACTTTCACCAACAACTTTAAACCCAAGCTCATATAAACTCTCAGCAAGAGCTTTGGCATTTTTTACAATCTGTCTTGCATACTCTCTACCAA
>JALSLC010000037.1 GCA_026988525.1 Archaeoglobaceae archaeon | reverse complement strand
GAGTTCGCGATATTTACAGTCAAAGCTGAGTTAACACGCTTCCAAGGTATCGCTAAGACAATGTTAGGCTCATTCAATCCTATCAATCCCACAAAGCGGACATAAAACAACTCATCTTTATATATAAATACTATAACTGATGATGCAATACTGTTTATGGTGTTCAATCAACACTCCATCCAATCTCTATCCAGACAACTCCATAGTCAAAACAAATATCCAAATCATCTCCTATTCTAATGGAACACAACCATATCACCCTAAATCGAAAATAAATCGACTATAAACCGTAAAGTTAATAAATCTCATCGATTCGAACTTTTCTTGGTAACTAAAATGAGATTACCAGTTATACCAGTGAAAGGAGACGAGAAATGGGAGCTTTTATTAAAAATCGTAGATAAGCTGGAAACAAGGGAAACGAAGAAATCTCTAGCAAGATATAAGATAACTCCCGTTAACAAAGCAATAGAATTCCTTAAAATTATCATTCTGGCAACATTCTTTGAATTAGAGCTTACACCGTTAATGAGATAGACAAGCGTTATGAACTGAGAAAGTTTTTAAGAATAGATGACGAAGTAAAACTGAGATCAGTCTACAATTTCATTTCAAAATTTGAATCAGATTTTAAGCTTTGTTTTCTCTATTCTCAACGTCAATTCAAAGAGAAATTGGGTTGGACTGATATAAGTCTTGATCTGAATCTTTAGGAGAGATTTAAAGAATAAGCCATACAAATGGGGTTATTCAACAAAAGGATTCTTTCTGGGAATGAAGATGATTTTAATCGATTACAAGACTCTAACTCCTCTGTTCTTTTACGTTTATCCAGCTAACGTTCACGAAAGCAGAATTTATCCTCTAATTCTGGAAATGCTTAAGAGGAAGAAACTAATAAGGTTTGGAGATGCAATAATCATGGACAGGGGATTTTACGCTTACGAGGATTATCTGATCGGGATAGGATACAGTGTGGTTCCTTTGATAATCCCCAAAAAGTATTTCAGGCTTAACAGGCTTGAAGGACTAATAAGATATCCTCTCTTCATATTTAACCCTAAAAACGTTGAGAAGGAGAAGAGGTGGTATAGAAAGCGTAAAGAAGTTATTTGAAGGATTGAAGAAGAATCTTAAGAAATTGAGGGCTATAATAGAGGACGTGATAAAATTGGGGAAAGAAGCCTACAGTTTGAAGCAATTGCATTGTTATAATTACGAGCCAGTGAAAAAGAGATATTCTCTTTCTGTCCTGTTAGCGGGGATAACTGTTAGGCTTGAATTTAGAGAAAAGAAGGTAATTCAGAGATTATCGGAGTGGTAAAATGAAGAAAACTCTATAAGTCTTTAGTCGCTTGTTCTGGATCGTTGATTGCATAATAATACCAGTTATTTTCGATCACAGATTTGAAATTATAACCGCTTTCCCAGTTACTGGAAACATAATTCTCGTAAGCGTAATGAATGTCTTTAAAAACTGCTTGCTTGCATATCCAAGGTTTTCATAAGCTGAATACAAATCTCCATTTGAATATTTGTTCTTAGCAGTATCTGCATAGTATTTACATTCACTTGGGGCTCACTTGGAGCCGAACTAGTGCTCCAGTTCGGGTTGTAGTAGTGCATCCATGAGTGAACGACCTGCGTTATGAAGTTCCACAGCCAAATCTGGAAATTCGGGAGGAGAGATTTGCGTCCAATAATCGGGATCGTTAGCATGATCCCTCACAACTACGGCATAATAATCGCTAACGCCCCACTTCTTACACGAGATATAGATTATGTCCTGATGAGTATCAACATTCCAAAGAATTCCCACATCTCCGCTGTATTTTGTTCTAAAGTACTCGTTGACGGCCTGAATGACTTTCTTTAGCATGGCTTTTTCCTCTTCTGTGAGGTTTATCCCCGCTTTTAATCCATAGTAACTAAAGTCGTCCTACCGTTCTTGATTACATTCACAGAGTGTTTTTTTCACAGTTCTTTCATGAACTTCTTCAGTTTCACTTTTTCTTCTTTTGTCAGAAGTTTACTGCTATCAATGTACTTGAATATTTATGATGTTTAGTTCTTATGCAGCTCCGTTCTTTCTGTTGCTATCATTAGCCTCATCTTTGCAGTGTTTACTGCTATTGCTGGACTCACTGCATTTTCCAGTAGTAATACTAAATAACAACAGTACACTCACAAACCACCTAACCTGTTCACTTTATCACCCAAAAACATTAGCTTAGATATAACTGGATAAAAATTTTGACAGCTTCAATCAGGATTGAAGTGATAGATAAATTTATTAAGGTGTTACACAGATATTCTTTTTGATATTTAAAAATTTATATAATATAAGTTAATAAAAATATTATAAAGAAAAGAAATGACAATTTAAGCAAAGTAACGAATATTGATTAGACCGTACTATAGTTTAATTTAGGGTGTTTCTCATTTTTTGGTTTAGGTAACTATCGATTAGATAATTATCGAAACGAGTGTAATCTATTAATGGCATGTTTAAAATGAATGTTCCTTTAAGGGACAATAGGAAAAATGGTGTTTTTGTTTATATAATTATTTTAGTCGTAAAATTGGTAAATAAAATCTGACAAACAGTTTAATTTGAAAAAAGTTTTATGGATTTTTTTGACGATTTAAGGACATCTAATCGAAGTTCGCTAAAAAGGCAAAGGACAGTATTTCTTCCGTTTGTAAGAGCGTATCTTCTTTATTATCAAATTAAAACCAATTTACCAGTTATCTCTTAGTAAAGGAAAACGTTATATCAATTACCATAGATTTAAACCTCTTTCCTTCAACTTTCAATTGACAGTCAAAAGAACACTCTAAAACTTATTACTTCTCTGTTAGCCTTAGACGGATAATACTCGTCTGCTATCGGTTTAATTAGTCCCTTTATCACCTCTAGCTCTTCAGTAACGTATTTATCCACTAAATCCATAATTCATTCAAATTTATTGTTAATTTATATTACCTTTGGTGGGAGCTATGGTTAAAATATTTAAAACAATTAAGAGTATTTCTGTTACACCAAACACGATTGTTACACCAAACGATAAAATCATTGCTTAGCATTCTGTAAAACACTACCGTCAAACCAACCAAACCTGCTCCAAAGCCAATTACTTTCCTTAAATCTTAAATACAAAACTTTACTTCTTCACCTCTTGTTTTTCGAATACGAACGAAAATATAAACAACACTCCAAAAATTCTGAGGAGAAAGAGCGAATAAAGGTACATGAGTGCACAGGAAGCTGAAATCGATCCCATCTTAAGCCAGACGAACAGTATAGCGATCAAACCGAGCGTTACAGTTGATGTTGCTAGAGCAACGCTGGCGATCCACATTCTATCGTTGAATAGGTAAATAACGATACATCCAGCGATGAGAAGGCATATAACGGCAAATAGTCTAAGCACCGTATTGGATGAAAACGTAACGTCAACAACCAACTGTACAAGCGTAGCAAGTGCGAGTAGAAGAACGGGTCTCACGTTTTTACCAAGTAAACCCAAAGAGACTGTTGACACTAAACCAATTACGTAATTGTTCTTCAAAAAATATAATGACGCTAAAATGGCCAGAATAAGGTTAGAGGTCGTACCAGTGCTTCCTCGGATACATTTCGATTTTTGTCGTTCCATTTCCATGTATCCACCCCCTGCCAGATGCAATGATTCTATCCACCCTGCACCCACAATACTTCATACCATCGTAAATTGGTTCAAACAGCGATATGCCAGAACAGACGGACACGCTTATAACGACTGTCAAGTTGTGTGAAGTGTAAATTGGAACCGTATAGTTTACAGTTCTTATTATAGGATGGGTTCCAACTACACTTTCGTTAGCGACGTAAGATGGCGTTATTCTGACCTCCTTATTTATTTCAACTACGGGAACGTCCACAATTCTTACATTACAAACGACTTTATCACCTAATAATTTGTTTGTATGTAATCTTAACATTTCTCCGTATTTAGTTTTGACAACTTCGTAATCCCATCCTTTTATATTAACATAACTGTAAAATGGTTTATTCTTTATATATATCATCGGTATCATAACTGTTACATTTGTGGGCGTTTCATCGATTACTGGACTATTAGAATATACAACTATACTCATTGACATGTGCTTAGGCGGTCCAAAAGGTCCAGTTAACAGCAAATATGTAAATCCGAGAACTCCAACAATTGTAAGAATAGAAATTATTAAAATAATTAAAAATATTTTTGACTTCTTCATGTTATCTCACTCCTGCCCTCACGGTATAGTGTAATCTATTAAACCTTTAACGTATCCCGCTGTTTTTTCTATGACCTCTTGTGTAATACCTTTTATGCTATCCAAAGCGTATCCCCACCCTGTAACTCTGTATATGCTTACCCATAAGTCAAGAATTTCTGCTTTACTGCGAGAATACTCAGCTAATGACTTAACGGCGGATTTTGGTGAAGTTACATAATGTTTCTGTGCGTAGTAACATATGGAATGCAAGTTCCAGGAGGCTCCTTGTTTGTAAACCAGATTCTCATAGTAAACGTGATTTATCAGGTTGTGAAAGAGTCCGTCTGGCTCTAACCATGTATGATAAGGATTGCCGACATCTTCTAAATAGTGTAACGCGTGAGCTAAGTGAGTGTATCCGTTTGTAGTGTCACTGCTACTAAAGCTATTGATTGCATTAGTAACGTTTTTATTACAAGCGTCTGGAGCGCCACCAATGTTTAATACGGGATCATATGCGTGCTTAATATACCTATTAATTCCTGAGTCGTATCTATCTGGATCTCCAGAATGGGTTGCAAGCATCATCGCAGTATCACGTGAAAGTCCTATACTCCTTGCAGAGAAGTATGTTATGATTTCATGAGTGCCTAAAGTCTGAGGGTTGGGATCTGATATCCAAAGAGGTGTAATCTGCCTGAATTTACCACCTTCTATACTCTTAAGTGGTAAACTGACGGTCTTAGTGTATTGATGTTTGTTGTCCATTATGTAGTAGACTACTTTGTTGTTTTTCAAATCGATAATTTCCACTATTGCTATTGTTTTTAAATTATTTTTTGCAAATATAAATAACGCTGGTCTATCGCTTTTTAGGGGTATCTTTCCAACTACTGCCTTCACACCTTTTAACGTGGTATAATATATACTAACTTTATTATATATAGGAAATAATTTACATCCTGTAGATTTTTCCGCTCGTATTATCAAGCTATTTGCTTCTATGAACATTTTTGAGGCTAAATTTTTGACAGTTTTACTATCTTCAACTGCCGTAACGGTAGGAACTATCCTGATTTGGAGATCTTTTATTACTCTTTGACCTACATCGTTTAATTTATATTCTACTGCCATCGCTGGATTTACTATACATCCAAGCATCACCAAAACCAACAATACGCATATTAGTCTTCTAACCCGTTTCATCTTCTCACCTCACTTTTTAGAATTATAATAAC
>JALSLC010000036.1 GCA_026988525.1 Archaeoglobaceae archaeon | reverse complement strand
TCCTTCGTATCTACATCTATAGCAGCCCATACGAAGATTAACTTCTTTTCCAGTTTCATCTTTGTTTCATCTATCGCTATTAATCTTCTCTTTTTCTTTTCTGGCTGCTTTAAGACTTTCTTAAGTCTGTGGTAGTAAATCCTGACAGATTCTTGACTTATTTCTTCGAATAAAGATAGAATGCCGCAAGTATTTTAAGTTCTACATCTTTCTTATTTCTCCGAAAGACTTTTGTAGACTTGACGTAATCTACTAATTGCCTTAGAGCGGGTTGTATATATTGTATTTCTTATATTTATTCTTTGTTTCTATTCTTGACAGCACCACACATTAGAAATTCGGAAAATTTATTATTCAAATATATCTACAAATAAACATGGATAAAACAAAAACACAGAATAAAAATTCATATATTAATATTTTTAAAAATTATATAAATTTGGCGTTTATAATAATATTTATATATACTATTATATCTGATGTGTACTTTATATCCTTAAACAATGTACCACTATCCTGGGATCCCGCATTACATATGTACTACTCGCTAATATACTTTTATTTAATAAAAACTTTAAATTTTGGAGCTATTGTAAAAGTTAGCAACTATTATCCTCCCTTTTTCCATTTGTCCTCTTCTTTATTATATACAATATTTGGTTTTTCAAATAAAATTGCTATATTAACAAATATTATGTACTACGTTATATTTGTTTATTCACTAATTAAAATTGGTGAATACTTAGATAGTAGAGAAGCTGGCTTAATATCTGCAATGGTAGCTTCATCTTTTCCGATATTATTGATATTCCAGAGAAAATACATGCTTGACTTTGCATTAACCTCTCTTGTAACATTCACTGTATATATGTATTTGAAATCTGATAAGTTTAGAAATCTTAAGTACTCTGTTCTATTTGGTTTAGCGTTTGGATTGAGTGAATTAACTAAGTGGGATGCATTTATCTACATATTACCTCCAGTTCTAATAACATTTGTCGTTGACTATTTAAACAGATGCCCATATTGCCAAAAATTCGTTAAAGATGGAGTAAAAAAAGGATTTAGAAAGTTTTGTTCACAGAAACACGCCAAATTGTATGATCCAAAAAAGGAACTATACTTATATACAAATGCAATCATATCCTTACTTGTAGCTTTTGTAGTTGCAGCATGGTGGTACTTACCAAACTTGCATAGTGTAATTGTAAGGCTAACATACTTTGCAAATATTGGTGGCAAAGAAGGAGACCCTACAGTTTACACAATAAGAGGTTGGATTTATTATCTAAAGGCTATATTAAATTCGATATGCGTACCATTCTTAGTTATTTTTTTGGTATCTATATATTATTTATACAAACACAAAAAAGATTGTAAAACCCTTACTTTAATATTATCCTCAATAGTTGTACCTTACCTAATTCTCACAATCATCTCAAACAAAGATTGTAGATATATAATGCCAGTACTACCATTTATAGCTCTACCCATAGGCATATTTGTAAAAGATTTTGCAAATAAAAATAATATTGGAAAATATATTTTTGCAGGTATATTAATTTTATGCATACTAAACATATCAGCGGTAACTTTTGGTCAACCATCAGTAGATCACAAAATACTACCAACACCAGATTATCCAAAAACAGAAGATTGGAAAATCAATGAAATATTAAAAGCTATCGAAAAAAGTGGAGGAAATGGCAAAATTGTAGTAACCTTAGCTGACCACCCATATCTAAACGGTCAATCTCTCGAATTCTATACATTTGAGAAAGGATACAAATTTGTAGTATATAACGGTGTTTACTTAGGTTACAAAGGATTCGTAAGAATATTCAACAAGATAGGATACATAATAGTAATTAAGCCTCGTAAACATAGGGGTGTTTATGGAAATATAGAAGCAAAATTATATGAATACTTTTATAAGCATATACAACAATTTAGAAAAATTGCCGTATTTAACTTACCAGATGGAAGTAAAGTTTATATATACAAAAGAATAAATAGCTAAGTAAGCCTAAGTTTACCAACAATATTTCCAAAAAAAACAATAAATACAACCAAAATTAGTGTTATACACTCAGAAAATTTAAATCTAACAATTCTACGAAGTATTGAGCTGATTAAAGTTTTTGCGTATTTATACTCGGTGTCTAAATTGTATTCTCTTGATAAAATAGCCTTAGAATATCCTTCATAATAAGCCCTTTTAAAAGCATATTTTAGAGTAGCTCTCGACTCAGGAACCCTGTGATAAACAATAACGGACGGATCATAAATTATCTTTACATTTGGCTTTAATTTTTTTAACCTCATTGCAAATTCAGCTTCCTCCCCACTCAATAATTTTTTGCCATACCTTCCGACTTCTGACCTAAAGTATCCAGCAATTTTAAAAGCTTCTCTTTTAAACCCCATGTTTGCTCCAATAGGATTCCTTATCTCCGATTTATTTTTGGGCATAGCTTTGTAAGTGCATCCTACTATCCAATCCAATTCTTCAGCTAACCATTTCGGTCTTTTTTTGTCAAATACTGGAACTATTTTTCCTCCAACAACCCAAACTTCTTTATCCTCGAAATTTTTCAACATATTTTCCAGCCAATACTTATCAGCCCAAGCGTCATCATCTATAAATGCAATAATATCTCCTCTTGCAACTTTTAATCCAGTATTTCTTGCCTCAGATAAACCAAATCCATGAGATCTCACAATTTTCACGTTATTTGGGATTCTCTCTTCGTAAAACTGCACGAGTTCATCTACTGGATCGAGCACGAGTAAAATTTCATCAGGTTTTGTAGTCTGATCTAAAAGTGAATGCAGGCATTTTAAAACATCGTTTAATCTTTCTTTAGTATAAGTGCAGACGATTACGCTGACCTTCACAAAATTACACCACACATTTCACTTTTTAAATACTATTGTTCCGTCCAAATGATACCTTCGGGAGTTAAAATAACATCGACCCTAACGTCGTGCTCGTCCATCAGATGGCTTAAATCTTCGAACACCTGAATCGGATGGGCTATTACAACATAAACGCAATCGTCCAGCAATCCCTTTTCCTTCAAAATCGAATACTCCCTATCTCCGAAACCGCTACCTTTGCCTATTCTGTTCCCCTTTCTATCCACCGCAACGCAACCCTGAACGAAAACGTCCACCTTGAGCTTCAACTCGTCCAAATCCACTTCCCTCCCGTATTTCAGCATCTCCTTTAAGGTTCCGGCTTTTCCCCTCTCGATTACGAGAAATCCGGTCATCTTAGGCTTTACGGCGAGCAACACTTTCCCGTCTTCGAGCACGATTTCCCTCGCTCTCCTCAACGGAGAATCGGGGGCGCAGAAAACGACTTTTGCCTTTCTATATTGCTTCAGTTCCCTAAGCCTCTCGCAAGCCTTCTCCGCCCCGACGAAGTTTGGAATCCTTCCGTAAGGTGGAGGAAACTTCGAAAACTTCTCTATCCTCTTCCAAACTAAATCTCTAATTTTCTGTTTATCCACATTGATTACTCATAGTCAGATTAATATTTATGTTTCTATATCGATAGATTGGTGACTGAAATATGGCATTAGAAGCTCTAAAAGATGTAATCAAAAAAATAGCCAAATCAAGTAGTGTTGATAAAGCTCTTGTAGAAGAGATCGTAAGGGATATCCAAAGGGCTTTATTAAAAGCTGACGTTAACGTTAGGCAAGTTAAGGAGATAAGCGAAGCTATAAAGAAAAGAGCTTTAAGTGAAGATGTTTTACCATCATTAAATGTAAAAGAACACATAATAAGAATAGTTTACGAAGAGTTGATGAAAGGAATTGGTGAAGGGTTGGATATACCTCTCAAAAAGTCCAAAATCATGTTAGTTGGTTTGCAGGGAAGTGGAAAAACAACGACTACAGCAAAATTAGCTAAGTACTTCAAAGATAAGGGTCTAAAAGTTGGAGTAGTTACGGCAGATACTTGGAGACCAGCAGCTTATGACCAGCTAAAACAGCTTGCAGAAAAGTACAGTATAAAGTTTTACGGTGAAAAAGAAAATAAAAATGCAGTAGAGATTGCTGTAAATGGTTTAAAAGCTTTAAAGGATTGTGACATGATTATAATTGATACAGCTGGAAGACATGCTCTCGAAAAGGAATTAATAGATGAAATGATAGCGATAGCCAAAGAGACCAATCCGGATTACAAACTATTGGTTTTAGATGCTGCTATTGGACAGCTTGCAAGTAAGCAAGCTAAAGCTTTCCACGATGCAATAGGTATAGATGGAATTATAATAACAAAATTTGACGGTACTGCTAAGGGTGGTGGAGCTTTATCTGCTGCGAGAGAAATTGGCATTCCAATAGCATTCATAGGTACTGGTGAAAGAGTTGAGGACTTGGAAAGATTTGATCCAGCGGGATTTGTTTCGAGATTACTCGGAATGGGAGATATAAAAGCTCTTCTTGAGAAAGTAGAAAGAGTTGTAAAAGAAGAGAACATAGATACTGAAGCATTTTTAAAAGGTACGTTCACGCTTAAAGACGTTTACAAACAAATAGAAGCAATGGGAAAAATGGGGCCTATAAGCAAAATTTTGGACATGCTACCATTTGGTTTTGGATTAAAAATGGATAACGATATGGCTGAAATGACTCAGGAAAAAATGAAGAGATTTAAAGTAATCATGGATTCAATGACAGAAGAAGAGTTGCTCAATCCAAAAATAATAGATTCTTCAAGAATAAAAAGAATTGCAATTGGATCTGGTACCTCACCTCAAGAAGTTAGAGAACTACTAAAATATTACAAGACTATGAAAAGCGTTATGAAGAAAATGAAGAAGGGCAAATTAGGAAAACTACCTATTAAAGGTTTTCCAAAAATAAGCTTTTAAAAGGGTTGTACATGAAAGTAGCAGGAATAGATGAGGCTGGAAAAGGCCCGGTAATAGGACCAATGGTTGTTTGTGGAGTTAAAGCAGATGAAAAGGATTTTGAAAAGTTAAGAAAGATTGGCGTTAAAGATTCAAAGAAACTAAGTAAAAGCAGGAGAGAAAAATTGTTTAGAATTATTAAAAATACGTGTGAAGTGGAAGTGATAGTTATTGAAGCTTCAGAATTAAATGAGATGATGAAATCAAGCAGTATAAATGATATACTATTTAACAGCTATGCTAAGTTAATTCTAAATCTTAAACCAGATATCGCTTACGTAGATAGTTGTGATGTAAATAGTAAAAGGTTGAGTGAAAAGCTAACTGAAAAAACAAACATCGAGACAATCTCTATGCATAAAGCTGATTCAATAAGAACAGAAGTGGCTACAGCATCAATAGTAGCAAAGGTTCTGAGAGACAGAAGAATTGAGGAAATAAAAAAGGAGATAGGTGATTTTGGTAGTGGATATCCTTCAGATCCAAAAACGATCTCTTTTCTAAAAAAGTACTATGAGGAGTATGGGGAGTTTCCACCCCACGTAAGAGTATTCTGGAAGACTTTAAAAAGAATAAAAAATATTAGTCTTCTTTGACCTTCTTTTTAACTTCTTCTACTGCATTCGTGTCTTCAAGAGTTGTGACGTCACCAATAGATTCTCCCTTCTCTATAGCTCTGAGAATTCTCCTCATTATCTTTCCACTTCTTGTCTTAGGTAGTTTGTCAAGGAAGTGTATTTCTTCTGGAACTGCTATAGGACCGATCAACTTTCTGACGTGTTGTTTTAGTTCTCCTTTTAAATCTGGTGTTGGATTGTAACCTTTCTTGAGAACTACAAAGGCTACTGGAACTTCTCCTTTAACTTCGTGTGGTTTTCCAATAACTGCAGCTTCACTAACAGCCTCATGTGCAACTAAAGCACTTTCAATTTCTGCAGTACCTAATCTGTGACCACTAACGTTCAATACATCATCTACTCTGCCAAGAATCCAGAAGTATCCGTCCTCATCAATTCTTGCACCATCTCCGCTGAAGTAAACCAACTTTCCGGGATAGGCACTCCAGTAAACTCTAACGTATCTATCTGGATCGCCCCACAAAGTTCTGAGCATGGAAGGCCAGGGTCTTGTTATTACTAACTTTCCACCAACGTTTGGTGGACATGGATTTCCTTCGTCATCCCATACTTCAGCTTTTATTCCGGGGAAAGGCCTTGTTGCAGAACCGGGCTTTAACTTTGTTACTCCCGGCAAAGGAGTGATCATAAACATTCCAGTTTCAGTCTGCCACCACGTATCCATTATTGGACATCTCTCTCCTCCAATTACTCTGTAGTACCACTTCCAAGCCTCAGGGTTTATTGGCTCACCGACAGTTCCCAAAATTCTCAAAGTGCTGAGATCGTGTTTCTTTGGCCATTCTTCTCCCAGCCTCATAAAGAACCTAATTGCAGTTGGAGCAGTGTAAAAAACGGTAACACCAAATCTCTCAATTATACTCCACCATCTATCTGGCTTCGGATAATCTGGAGCTCCCTCATACATCAAAGTTGTAGCCCCATTGCTTAAAGGCCCATACACTACGTAACTGTGTCCAGTTATCCATCCCACATCTGCTGTACACCAATATATATCTTCATCTTTTATATCAAAAACCCACTTTGTAGTTATATGAGTTCCAACGTTGTATCCACCATGTACATGCAGTACACCTTTTGGCTTTCCAGTTGTACCAGAAGTGTAGAGTATGAAGAGCGGATCTTCAGCATCCATTACTTCTGGCTCACATTCTGGTTTAACACCATACTGAACATCATGCCACCATAGATCTCTCTCTTCTTCCATATTTACTTCGTTTCCGACTCTCCTTAGCACAATAACATTCTGAACACTTGGAGCATCGTCCAGTGCCTCATCAACTATTTTTTTAGCTTCTATAACTCTACCTCTTCTATAAAAGCCATCCATTGTTATTACTAACTTTGCTTCTGCATCGTTTATTCTATCCCTCAACGCTGAAGAAGAAAATCCACCAAAAACTACACTGTGAATTGCTCCTATTCTCGCACATGCCAGCATTGCCACTGCCAATTCTGGAACCATACCCATGTATATTGTAACTCTATCTCCCTTCTTTATACCAAGCTCTTTTAATGCGTTTGCAAATCTACAAACCCTTCTATACAATTCGTAGTAAGTAATTACTCTAATTTCGTTTTCTGGTTCACCCTGCCAAATTATAGCTGCTTTATTCTTCCTCCAGCTTTTTACGTGCCTATCCAAGCAGTTGTAAGTTATGTTTATTTTACCACCAACAAACCACTTATAAAATGGCGGATTGCTATCGTCTAAAACTTTATCGTAAGGTTCAAACCACTCTACCTCACTTTTAGCTATTTCATCCCAAAAAGCAATAAAGTCTTCTTCAGCTTTTTTGTAAATTTCTTCATCTTTAATCCATGCTTTTTCTCTTATTTCTTCAGGCGGTTCATATACTTCCTCTACTTTTAACAAACTATCTATTACTTTTTTCTCCATTCAGACACCCCAAAACTTTAATTTTTTATTATGTTCAACTCGTACTGAAGTTTGTATATAAAGTTTTCTACGTTGATCGAATAATAAAAATCAAAATAGTAAATATAAATTATCATGTGCAACTACAACATACACATAAACTAACATACTTACAAAAATTTTATCTAAATAAGCCTTGTATTCTTAGTACTTAAAGCTTTTTAAATTTACTCTATCTCCGTTAGCGCAGTAACATTAAAAAATTACGACAACTATCAAACAAGGTAATAATTATAAATGATAAATAGTACTTTGAACATGCTCGTCTGCTTTGTAAAACTCGGGGCAATAGGTAGCGCTATAATTTCGGAATACCTCATAGATGAGAGAGCTGACAGAAATGATTTAGAAGTTAGAGTGTTTACTTCTGGGGCAAAGATGGGTGAAAAAGAGGGGGAAGAATTAGCAAAAAACGCTCTTAAAGTAAATCCCGATTTAGTAATTGTTGCATCACCAAATGCATCTTTGCCGGGACCAAAAAAACTTAGAGAAATTTTAAAAAATGAAGGAAAAAAAGTGATAGTTTTGAGTGATGCTCCCGCAAAAAAGATAGTTGATGAGCTGGAAAAAGATGGTTTTGGATACATTATAGTTACAGCAGATTCAATGATTGGTGCAAGAAGAGAGTTTCTTGATCCTACAGAAATGGCTCTATACAACTCAGACGTAATAAAAGTGTTATCAGCTACAGGTGCTTTAAGAGCTGTTCACACAGCAATTGATGAATGTATAAAAACAGGAAATTTACCCAAAACAATCATAGATGCTTGGACTGCTGTAAAAAGTGGTGGTTTCAAAAATCCTTATGCTCTTGCAAAAGCTTTTGCTTCATACACCATAGCTGAAAAAGTTTCAGCTATAACAACAAAGGCTTGTTTCGTAGAAAAAGATGCTGAAAAATATATACCAATGGTTGCTGCAGCCCATGAAATGATGAGGTATGCTGCAAAGTTGGCTGATGAAGCAAGAGAAATTGAAAAATCTAACGATGTTGTTTTAAGGACACCACACGCAAAAGATGGAAGAATACTGAAAAAAGATAGTTTACTGCAAAAACCAAGTTAACGACCAACTAACTCCAGTAATAGAATGTTCTTGCAAACTATTTTATATTTGTAGCAAACACCCATTAGGTCAAGAATTTCTAGTATTTCTGAGACTGAAGGAAACTTCTTGAAATTTGGAATCAGAGAATAATACAGCTTCAAAATTTTTTCTTTTTCAGGCTCTAAATCACTGAAGACTTCTGAAAATATGATTATTCTTCCATCGTAGCCTACCATTTCCCCAGCATTTTTTAATACTGGCTTAAGATTAACATACTGCAAAATGGATGAGCATATAACCACATCGTACTTTCTCTTAGCAATTAATTTCGATTCTATGTTAAACTTTTTTAAATTTACCCAATCAAGGTTTTCAGATTTTATTCTATTTTCTGCTATTTTTAATATTGAGTGAGAATGATCTATCCCCGTATAAATGCCTTTACTACCTACTATATTTCCATAGTAATGGGGAGAAACACTACCACATCCAAAGTCAACTATTTTTGTGCTGTCTTCTCCCAGATTAAGTATTTCGGAAATTACATCTCTCGCAACACTAAAAGGTGCTTCACAAAGCCAAATATTCCATAGATCAGCATCTTTTATGAAACCTAAGGTGATGTTTGGATGATTCGGATGTATTAGGGCAAAGTATGATGCTCTATCTAAGGTATCGCAAAAATCAATACATGAAAACTCAGGTTCAGCAAAAATAGTTTCTACAATTTTTTCTGGTTTGCTAATAGAAAAATTCTCTCTCCAAATTTTAACGTACTCGCTATTTGGATACTCTGTATCCATTACCTTAGTTCTGCCAGTAAAAAAGTAAGCTTTCAAAGATAAATACGCATACATAAAATCCATAACAGATTCAAGGCTTTTTTTACTTTGAATAGAAATCATATTCCGTACACCTCCTCCATATACTTGACAACTTTTTTTCCAAGATCTGTTATTCTGTAGTATTTGTATCCGTCTTTCTCCACAACTTCAACTAAACCAAGCTCGATTAATGAGCTATTTCCATTGTATCTATTACCCATACCTTTTAAACAGCCAAGAACGTTCGAAGGGTCGCTTCTTATCGCTCTTGCAATATTTGCAAGATAATCAGCGTTAGGATAGATCCTATCTAAGTATTTCAAAACTCTTTTTCTTAAAGAGCTTTTGTTTAGGGATCTTAATATGTGTGGGTCAATCGTGAGGAAGCTCTGAACGTTCATATCTATCACCATAGTAATAGTGATGATAACAAAATAAAAACTTTTCTCGACCAGATATAATAGTTTAAAAAATATTACTAAAATTAAATTATTTAATTAAAATTTGACTCCCAGCATGTTGATCATAACTGTATGCGATACATATCCAGCAATTGCTGCTACCCACACCATACCAACTAAATGGACTAAGGAGCTCATGAATCTACCACCATCCATAACTTTTATTGAAAATGAAGAAACTATAGCATGTATCAACAAAATGAAAAAGACCATTACATTTAAGACTGCCAAGCTTGATGCCGGAACTGTGTGTAAAATTCCTCCGACAAAAGTGCCGGGTATGTTTAACTTGGAGTACAGCTTATTCATGGATTGCACAACACCAAAAGATATGTAGAGTGAGAAAGCTATACCAATTATAACACCGTAGGCTAATCCTATAAAGGAGCTTGTTGTTTGAGATCTCTTAGCTCTCAATGTATTTAAAATTGTAAAGTTCTCAGCAATTATTTCAGCAACATCTTTGGGATCGCTTCCAAGACCTATGGCTTCAACAAACATATCAGTGAATCTATATATAAGATTGCTACCAGTCTCAATGCTAAACTTTTCCCACGCTCTCTTTTTGTTTATCCTAGTTTTTAATCTTTTATATAAATTTTTAACATCGTTAGTTAAGGGACCAAAGTCATGAGCTGTTAAGAATTTTAAAGATTCTAAGATGTCTCCACCTCTTGCAGAGGCTGAAGCTCCAAGACTCATTATAAAGGAAGGAGCGTTTTTATCCTTATCTCTTATTATTGCTTCTTCCTTTCTTGATAAAAATCCGGGAATTAAGAGGGGGGTTACACTAAAAGCGACTATGAAAGGTGTAGGAATTGTAACAAGCTTATACACATAGTCAATAAACAGTAAAATCGTGAAAACTACAAGACACATAGCCATTGAGATGTAAAAGTACTTGTACAACTTCCAGTCAACATTTGTCATTTCACCCGACGTTTGCCAGACTGGATCATCTGGAGCTACAGATTTTAAGTAAACTAAAACACCCAATTCAACTAAAACGAAAACTACAATTATTATGTTAAGCATAAATGTAACACTTATTCCAGTTAAAAACGGCATTATTATTGCAAATGCTGCAAAGAAAGATAGAGAAATTATTATTGAGGTATAAACTTCCTTGAATATATCTATACTGTAAAGTTTTCCCTGATAGTTCGTAGCAAATGCGTTCATTACAGTTTTCTGCTCTCTTTTTATAAATTCCTTGAAATCTTCACCACTGTCCAGTTCATGAGCCATTCTATCCAAGAATTCAGAAAATATTTTACTTGGCGTTCTTCTAGCAATAAATCTACAAGCCTGAGACAAGTTTCTATTCCACTTCTCCATTAATAAATATATTTTTCTTGTTTCTTCAGCTAAAGCTCTGTACTCCTTTCTACGAGAAATTATTTTCATCATTTCCTTCCTATCGATGTCTGATGTGGCGAGAGTACCCATGTGAGTTATGTAGAAGTGTATATTGTTGTCTATTTGGTTTCTAACTCTCCCAACTATTATTTTCGGGTAAAGTAGAGCTATCAATACTAAGAAAACTGGGACAAAGTAGAGTAGAATTGCAAATAAACCAATTAGCTTAAACAAATAAGCTGAGAGTACTGTAACGAGTAAAAACACTACAAAAGCTGTAGCAGTAAGGGGTGCAAGTATGAATTTGATGTATTTTTCAAAGCTCACCCCACAGTGTCTCATACACTCGAACATAGGCATCACCTCTAAAGTCTAAACGGTAAACCTTCAATTCCTTTCTTGTAAAAGTTCCATATTGTTTTCACGACCTCGTAGTAGTCAAATATTTTCAATTCAACCATTCTTTCCAAAATTCTGGCTCTCAACATCATCTCTTCATAAATCTGTCTTGGATCCTCATAACCAGCAGTTTGAGCTATCTTGTTTTCAAGAATGTATGAGTTGTAAAGACCTCTAAATATGTGTTTATCAGTTACGGAATCCCATTCAAAAACAGTTCTAGTTACAACTCCACCTATATCTTCATAGTATCCTTCTATTTCTTCAACAACCAAACATCTTCTAAGAAACTGCCCTTTTCTATAAACTGCCTGCTGAATAAGTGCAACGTTCAAGTTATCAACGAAAGTTATTGGTACGTTTATTGGATCTCCAGTTAATCTTTGAATCAACTTTTTAACACTACCAGCATGGAACGTTGCTAAGACTGGGTGTCCAGTCTGCATAGCTTGGAAAGCTACTGAACCTTCTTTACCTCTAATTTCACCAACTATTATGTAGTCAGGTCTGCTTCTCAAAGCTGCTTTCAGTAAATCAAAAAGATCAACTTTTCCAACTTCACCTCTCTCTCTTGTATTTAATTGCTGCCAAACTGGATGGGGTACTTGAACTTCTGGAGTGTCTTCTGCAGTATATATCTTTGAGTTTGGTTTTATGAATGGTATCATTGCATTCAGAGTTGTAGTTTTACCACTTGCAGTTTCACCACTGACCCATATACTCATTCCATACTCCAAGCAAAGCCAGAGGTAAGCTGCAACTTCTGCAGATAGAGTCCCCCAATTTATTAATTGAGTTATGCTTATGGGGACAGCTGTAAACTTTCTTATAGTAAAAGATGGGCCCTTGAGTGAGACGTCTGTACTGTAAATTATGTTTATTCTACTACCATCTGGTAAAGATCCGTCTACAATAGGTGTTCTTTCACTAACCGGTCTTCCCATTCTTTCTCCAAGATTTTTCAAGTACTCTGCCATGTAAAGGTCGTTTTTGAAGTCTATGTTTGTTGGCATCATTTCGAATATCTTGTGAACTATGTGTGTGTTGTGAGGTCCAATAACGTGTATATCTTCTATATATGGATCTCTAACAAGAGGTTCTAATGGACCAACTCCAACTACCTCTCTTTTTATCATGTACTTGAATTTAATAGCTTCAGCTCTCGTAACCGGAACTTTCTCAAAACTAAAACCAAAAGAAAACTTTTTTTTCTTTTTAACTGGTTGTTGTGTTTTGGTAAGTGTGGTAACCATTTCAAAAAGTTTATCTATTAATTTATCCATTTCCTCATCGCTTTCGGGTACTTTTTCATATGGGGCTAACTCAAGCATTTTATCCATTATAAGATTAAATTTCTCTTCATCTTTTTCACTCAATCTCGGCTCTATAGCTATGTAATGCTTATCTCCATCTCTATTTGTCCAAATATGTATAAAAATCGGATCTCCAACAGGATATATGATGTTTGGTCTCGGGAGTGATTTCATATCTCTCGTTAAAGATGGGACAAAATTTGGGATAGTACCCTCTCTCTTTTTAAATTTAGTTAAATAATCCTTAAGGTGAGGATTCCTTTTTAAAGCATCTTCAAGCTTATCAGACTTTACAACCTGCATACTCATCAAGCTACAGCTGCTATTTCAACTACAAGCCCAATCTTAGGCTCAACTCTGAAGGCCGTTTGTTTTGAGTACTTGTCAACAGCAAGGTTGTACTTTTTGATCATCATTATATTCTTTAGATCAGTTCCAACTTTTTTTGTTGCAGTCTCTATTAGTAGGGATGATGTTGCCTCAACTTCATTCATAACAGCTTTTGGCAACTCATCCTCAACTGCCGTTAGAACTACAGCCTTTCCAGTAGCTACTACTCTTTTAAAGAAACCCATCAAATCAATTACAGCCTTCTCATTTATATCGAACTTTACTAACGAACTAAAACTATCTATAAAAATTACATCGTTCTCAAAAATTGCTTTAGCAGAGATCAGTCTTTTTGAGTAATCACTTCTTTCCTTAATTTCGTTTATTAAGGGATACACTGGAAAGAACTTTATTTTACCTCCAATAATGTGGTGAACAATATTGTAGCCAAGAGAGAGCATTTGTTTAACAAAGTCCGTCGTTGTTAGTTGAGTTGAAACGTAGCTAATACTAACATCATTGTTCAGCATTCCATAGACCATTCTTTGGCAAATAACAGACTTTCCACTACCATGATCACCCTTTATTAAAGCAATCGTTCCTGCTGGTAGTCCTCCACCAAGCTTTTTATGGAACTCATCGTTTTCTATTTGTACAGAGAAGACCCTCATCGCTACCACCTCCAACCATCAAATTTCAAAATTCAAGTTCGAGGAAACGCCATCGTAAAGCACGATTTTTATTGAGTGATAGCCCGTCGTCAGATTGGTAATAACATCAACTTCTCCCGTTTGTCCCGGATTCAATACAGATGGAGATGTTAGAACGCTGGAAGGTGAAATTATATCTCCATCTATGAGTACTGTTAAACTCCTATTAGTGAAAGTGAAGGCATCAGTTCCCGTATTTTTAACGTAAAAGACGTAGGCTGTACTCGTTCCTATGGTTTTAGTAGGAATATTGGTTGGATCGTTTATGATCTCAAAATCTGTTGTAAGAAGTTTTTGCACTCTGTTACCTTGTTGTTCCATTCCAATAGATATTTTTTGAACAGTAGTTGCCATCATAACTGACAGCGAAGAGGCCACTATTACCACAGCTATGAACAGAATTATGTGTGCCGCACATTCTCCAAATCCCATATTAATCCCCCCTAACTTACAGTGTACTCTGCAAACTTTGCAACTCCATTTCCGGAAACAATCTCAATTCTATGTGTAGATCCTACAGTCCCCTGCAATCCACTCAAACTAATCTTAAGGTAGCTTAACGGGAAGAAATAAGTCGAATTGTACGTGAAATTCTGCTGAAGAACGCCATCAATGAGTATTGAGAATTTATTGGCTTTCAGAGTCGTTGAGCCATCGTTGTATATTACTACATCCAGAGAGTAAGTAGAGATTGTTGTATTCGTTGCATTTATAGATACTATTTTGAAATCTGTATTTTCTTTTTGTATTTTTAATTTCAATTTTTCTTTTTCAGCTGAATTTATCATTTTAAAGTTATTATTCATTACGTTAACTACTACTCCAAACGCTATTAAGCATGCAATCATCATCAATGCAAAGGCAGCAGTAACGCTAAACCCCATGGAGCTCCGATACCTCCTTCTTCATTCTGTAAAGATCCTTCTCCACCTCCATAACCAAGTTTCTATCAAACCTACCAGTTCTTAGGGCTTCTATGTAAAGCAAGCTCATTAAGTGATCTTGAACGTTCATGTATCCCACTGGTCTCCAATCTGAATTTTCGTGGTAAAGCTTGATGCCCCTTGCATACTTCAGTACAGCCATAAGTACATCTTCGCTTATCCAGTTAATGTCAACGTAATAATTTAAAACGTCCTCTAAACCATCGTAGCCAACTCTTTCCATAAGAAACTCGATCCACTTTAGTAGCAACATTATTCTCTTTGCATCTCCCGGAATTTTTGATAGCCTTGGAGCTCCATAAAATGAATAATCCTCATACTGCCTGTCTCTTCTTGCAGGATACCTCGGATATTCCTCAGTATGCTCAACAAATCTTGGATATTCTTTCCTTTCATCATATCGATAATCCTCATGTTGATATTCTTTATATGGCTCCTTATAATGCTCAACTTTCATTAAATCACCTCCAACAACCTCAGATTTAACATCTTCAGCTTTCAAAACTTCTTTCTGCTCAACTTTTTCTACACCCTCCTCAATCTTGGATTCTCCAACTTTTTTTCCAACATCCTGCCTGAGAATTTTTTCAAGACTTTCAAGTTTTTTATAAATGTCATCTATTTTTCTAAGTTGATCTTCTGCATTTAACATACTCTCTACTTTTTCTATAATTTTGTCTATGTGCTTTTCAGTAACTCTTCTACCCTTCAGCATCTCATATATATCTCTAAGAATTACAGAAGGTATTCTACCTCTATATCTCTCCAAATACTCTCTTATTTCGTTATCTGATAAGTAAGGACTACCCTCAGATTTTTCCTTTTTAACTTCATTTTTCGAATTATCAGATTCTTCATCTTCAAGAGAGATTATTTTCTTTTCATCAGAAATCACATGATCACCTCCTCGTAGAGGACTTGGTTGATTATATCCTTCAAGTTCACATTCTTCCTAAACAACATTCTTAGATCATCAACAACGTCGTTTACAATTACTTCTAATTCTCTAAGTTGCTTCTCCATGTTATCCAATCTTTGAATACTGAGAGCTGTAACTTTTGATGAGCCTACGAAAGGATTGATTTGAGAAGATACAACTTCGTAAAGAGCCATCATATCCTTTAATGAGTCATCCATTTTCTGTAAATCCTGTTTTAGTGAATCAATTTCTTTTTTCAGATTGTTTATTGCTATATCCAATCGAGGTAGTTTATTGTCGATATCATTCAATCTTTCCATTATCTTCTCTATAGTTTCATCACCTGCAGTAGATTGGCTTGATGTAGATTTTTCCTCCTCTTCCACCTCTTCTTCCTCTTCTTCAAGTTCTTCTTCCTCTATTTCCTCCTCTCCCTCATCGTTTTGCTTTTTTCTGAAAAGTTTTAGACCCACTACTGTCACCCCCTGCAAATTAAAAATTTATAAATAAAATATAAATCTAAAATATTAAAAAAGTTTTACTGTAATTCAACTATGCTAACAGTGTATGTTGGTGGTGTTGTAAAGTCAATTATGCCCGGAGCACCAAACTCTGGCTTAACATTACCATACACGTGGGTGTTAACTGGAATAGCAGATCCAAACACAGCAGTGGCATTTATAGCCAATGCAACTCTATCTCCTGAGTTCATAGTCGGAGTTGTAGCAGTAATTGAGCTGTCAGCATCCTCTAAGACTATTATTCCAAAGTTAGTTCCAGTAGTTGGGAAGGCAGTTGAGCTAAATATATCTCCACCACTTGTCAGAGTTGCAAAGTACGTGCTGTTGTAGTGAAGTACTGCAGCTTTTTCACCGTTGCTTATAGTAATCGTAACCTTGCTGAGGTCAATTGGCTGACCACCGGTGTTTGGTTCAGCTATAACAGCGAGCTTCGTAATTCCACCACTCGCAGAATCGTAGTAGCCAAGAACCTGATCAACTTTTATTCCACTCGAAACCTGCTTTGTAGTCTCTCTACCAGTAGCCATTGCCTTCTGCTGTAGGTAACCGACTGTCTGTATAAGCACTGCAGCACTCACTGCAGCAACCAATACCATCGCTATGAAGACAATCAGTGTCTCGATACCTATGGCACCTTTTTCATTTTTCCTAAACTTTTTACCTACCACCCTACCTCACCTCCTTACTTACGATAATCCTTATCATTATAACCATATAAAAATCTTATTTACTTTTAATATGGTAAAAAAAAGTGTATGAAAAAATATATATGGGTGTGTAGGTACAAATGTAGGTAAGTTAAAAATGAAGAACTGCAAAGCCCATATTATGTAAGATCCGTCCAATTTTCTTTCTTATGGATTTCCTCCAGTTAGCTTCGTTATCAACTATGAGTATTCTACCCTTAGAATAACAATCAATTACCTTTTTAATTCCTTCAAGAAATTCCCTGCTATATATATTGTTGTTAAATTCTACGTACATTGAAGAATCAAGATCCCCACTAACATCTATTACAACTGCATTTGCAATATGCTCGATTTTTTCTTTACGCCCAGTAGTATAAACTATCATATCATCTAAAACGCTCTTTAAATTAGATTTGAATAGATCTGTTGAAAGAATGTTGTCTTTCAACTCACTTAAACATCCAAACCAATACACCACATAACCTTCCCCAAACATTTCCTTGTAAACATCAAACTGTTTTTTTGCATACAATCTGTGAGTTCTTAAATCTCCAAATAGAGCTTTACTCTCTATCCAGTTAATTTGTGTTCCATCAACATTAAAAGATTCTTCAAAAAAGAAGTCTGGTGTTTTTGAGAATTTCCCTCTCATGTCCTTTTCTGTTTTAAATTCAATGTTATTTTTTTCAAGCCATTCTTTCAGAATTTCCTCTCCAAGCTTTCCTCTCGCTCTCTGAAGTACAACTGCCAATGGAGAGTAAACGTAATCTGTATATATTGAATTCCATATTACTTTTTCAAGTTTCTCCGGATGCATGGAGCTTTCTACTTCTGAATGGACTTCATATGGATCATTCAATATTTTATTTATTGCAGATTTAGATAAGCTGTGGGATTTCAATAGTAGTCTGACTCTCATTACTGGTGTCAACTTTAGCCATGGGGGATACTTTCCTTCTTTCTTCCAGAATTTTTCAATTTCATCCAATTTATCCAATGCCTTAGGATAGAATTTTTTGACATAATCCACCTTTTTTTGAGTTAATATGGTAAAGAGCATACCTCTCGGGTAACTTAATAGGTTTAAACTCCTAATATTGATAATACTTCTCCTGATTCTTTTAAATTCACAGTTACTTATTCTAATCATGTTAAATTCTAATCATATCTTAAACAATAAACAAAAAGCACTCTAACTCTACCTTTCCTTAAACCCGCGTACTTCGTGCTCATTTTTAATTTAGCTTTTTTAATCTTTTTTATTTTTGAAATCACTTTTCTCGCTTCGTTTACGTCTGAAAAATATATATCAATTCCTTCTTTTTTTCTATCAACCCAGCATTCATAGTTTTTCCCAATTGACAGAATTTCTTCAAAGATGTCTGAGTACTTGCCCCTCAACTGCAAGATAGCCGGATGTTTCATTTTGCACTCACTATTTTTATAACATCATTATTTTTTAACTCGTAATCCTCTCCAATTCTCATTTTTGTTTTAGCATTTATTGCGTGTATAAAGCTTTCACCTATTTCAGTGTGTATAAGGTAAGCAAGCTCTCTAGCAGTTGTACCTTTTTTCACTAACAATGCATCAGGTAAAACGTTTCCCTTTGAGTCTGTGTATTTATTTTCATCTTCAACTGGATAAACGACTATATAATCCAAAACGTCAAAAACAACCCTATTTATTGCTTCTTGAACTCCAGTACCCCCAAACTTTTTCAAAAACTCCCTTATTTTTTCCAGAGCTTTTTTTTGTTTTTCATTTAAAGGTTTTAATACCTCAAAATCACTGTCTCCCGGCAAATACTTAATGTAACCATTCTTTGCAGCAGTTCTTAAAGTCAATTCATACATAGCTGAGGTAGGGATTGCATTGTACTTTTCAACAAGTTTTTTTATGTTTTCTTCTGGTGCCTTATCTGCTTTGTTTGCGGCTATTACAGTTTTCATTCTAAGTTCTCTCAAAGCTTTTGCTAATTCAAGCAATTTACTATTATCTTTAAAGTCAAATTCCACCTTTTTCACAGCTTCTCTAACTTGCCATTCTTTAAATCCAAGACCCGCAAGTTGTTCAGTTAAAAATTTTATGGGATCTTTTTTCTCTAAGACTATTTTTCTGGAAATTTTATCCCAATTTCTTTTAATAATACCAAAAATCCACATATCAAGTTCTTCTTTTAAAAATTCCACATCCCTGCACGGGTCGTATTCTGCAATTGAAACTTCATTTCCCTCCTCATCCGTAGAGCCAGAAGAATCCACTACCTGTATTACTGCCTCACTCTGTCTTAAATTGTCCAAAAACTCATTTCCTAAACCCCTACCTTCATGAGCCCCCGGAACCAATCCAGCTATGTCGATTAGTTTTATTGGTATAAACCTCCAGCCATCTATGCACTCATTACACTTCACTCCAAGCTCTCTACAAACGCATTTTACTCTAACATGAGCTATACCCACGTTGGGCTCTATTGTTGTAAAAGGGTAGTTTGCTATTTCTGCATCAGCTAATGTAGCCGCCTTGAAAAAAGTGGATTTTCCAGCATTTGGCTTTCCAGCTATGCCTATCTCAATCATATTAACACCTTAAACCTTTTTCATAATCACCGCTTTTCCTAGTACCAATTATACCAAGATTTTTCACGTTATCTTTCAAATATAAAGCGTACTCCCGAGAAATCTCCCCTCTTTTTTCAAAGTACTCTATAACTTCCAAAGCTTGTTCATAATTTTCACATTTCTCTAAATGATCAAGAATTGTTGGGAAATCCTGACTAAACATCTCTCTATATAAGTTTGGAAACATTTTCCTAAATTTCTCGACATCCCATTCCACAATATCACCTTTCCTTAGATTTTTTACTTTCAAGTTCTTTCAAAAGCTTGACCGATTTTTCTATTTCTTTTATTTCTTTTGCTTCTTTTACTTCTTTTTTTACTTCTTTTGCTGAAGGTATCTTATCCGGTCTTTCAAATTTAAATGGATCTTTTCTTAGAACTCTATTTTCTTCCACATTTTCGATTTTTTCTTCTTTTTCTTTCGTTGATTCTTCTTCAACTTCTTTATTTAACAAAATTTTATTAACGTCTATTTTTTGTTTTACAAACACTCCAGTTTCTCCAGTAACAGTCCCCTCTATTATACAATCTTCCTCAATGTAAACTCTCACAGCATTAATATCCCCCAAGATGATACTTCCTCTTAAAACAATAACAATACTACCCTCTATCATTCCATGGATTTTGCTTTTACTTACAATAACTTCATTTTCACATCTAACACTTCCAAACACTTCGCTACCAGATATTTCTGCTTTTTTAGATCTTATATTCCCAAGAACTCTACTGTTAGTTATTGTTATTTCAGCGTTTGTTTTTATACTATCCAAATTTAAAACCGTATTTTCAGGTATAATCATGGGATTTACTATTTCTTCATCTTCCAACTCCTCTAAAAGTTTTTCAGCTTCTTCAAGTTTGCCGAGTCTTAAAAGTTCGAGTAAGTAAAAGAATATGAATATTACAATTGGTAAAGGATCTTGAATAGATATAAGACCTCTTGCTTCAAATCCATTTTTTATTTTTACATTTCTACCCACATCCAAATCGCCAAAAACAGTTAGCCTGCCTTCAATTGTAGTAAAGTCAGATATGTATGCATCTCCTTTACTAACAACGTTTCCTTTTATATCACACCAAGAATCAATTCTTACTTCTTCTCCAACTACATCCCCAAGTACTTTTACTTTCTCACCAAGCACTATTTTTTTTGCATAAATACCGTAACCTACAGTCGAGTTGGGACAAACAATAACATCTCCTTCAACAAAAATCGTATTTTCCTCGAACTTCGTGTTCTCCGGTATTACAAGTTTGTCCGTAAGCATTTGCTTGCATGTTTTATATTAAATTATAAAAACTTGCGGGTTTATGCTGAATATACTTACACTCCCATGTACAACCTATCACAAAGATAAGTTGGCAAACCAGCTTTATCCACGGCATCGCAAACTTCATCTATATTGTAATTCGTCCTTTTAAGTTTGATTTTAAAACCTTCACTATCAAATACAGCATAAGCGGCTCTTGAATCTCCATCTCTCGGCTGTCCAACACTTCCCGGATTTAAAACAAACTTATCATCAAACCACTTAACGAACTGTATGTGGGTATGCCCAATTACAACATTTTCGTCAAAAGAAACGTCATTCAAATATTCAGGAAAAATGTATTCAAACAGAACTTCTAAACCCTCCCCCGGTTTTCCATGATATACTGAGAAATAATTTGTGCTAATGCTAAAAGGCAATTCTGATAGGAATTCTATGTTTTCATCTTTTATATGGGATATAGTCCACCTGAGAGTTGTTTCAGCAACATAGTTGTATCCAGAAACATCACCTGTTAACACTGAGTAATCGTGATTTCCTAAGACGGAGTTAATTTCATAATCTCTAAGCATTTCGATAACTTCGTTTGGATAGGGGTAGTAACCCACAATATCTCCACAGCAGTATATTTCATCACAATTTTCAAGTTTATCTAACACAGCCTGAAGAGCAGGTAAATTTGCATGTACATCTGATATTAATCCTATCAACATCAGACGAATTAGGTGTTCTCTAAAATAACTTTTTCCAATGCATCTCCTGAAAATAGTTTGTATAGTCTGAAGTAATAATAGCATATGAATTCAAATTTAAACATTGAAGGTATAGAAAAGAAAAAAACTGGAAAAATCATGGTCAGAACATCTAAAAACGAAATAGAGCCGTTTGATAGAAGTAAAATAGTAAAATCTCTAATAAAAGAAGTCAACGTTCCAAAGAGTATAGCTGAAGAAATAGCCATAGAAGTTGAATTGGGTATAAAAAGTTTGAATTTATCTTTTGTTTCAGCACCACTGATAAGAGAGATTGTTAATGTAAAACTACTTGAAAGAGGTTTTGAGAGAGAAAGGAAAGGTTACACAAGACTTGGAATGCCGGTATATGATGTTACCCAACTCATAGAGAATGGTTCAAAAGAGAATGCCAACTTACAACACAATCCAGAAACTATACACAAACTCGTAGCAGATAGAGTAATGAAAGAGTACGCTTTACTCCACGTACTCCCAGAAGATTTGGCAGATTCCCATATGAGAGGTGAGATACACATACACGATTTAGAGTACTTTGCTACGAGACCTTACTGTTTTCAGCATGATTTAAGATGGTTTTTAAAAAATGGGCTAAAAGTTGATGGAACTGGAGAAAATACAGCTATAGCTGGACCAGCTAAGAATGCTGAAGTTGCAATTTTACATGCTGCAAAAGCCTTGGCTGCCGCACAAACGAACTTTGCTGGAGGGCAGGGTTTAGACTTTTTCAATGTGTGGTTAGCACCCTACATGGTTGGAAAGTCGTATAGAGAGATAAAACAGCTTGCTCAAATGTTCATCTACGAAATGAGCCAGATGTATGTAGCAAGAGGTGGCCAAACTGTATTCAGCGATATTGACATAGAGTATGGAATTCCAAAAATAGTGGCAGATTTGCCAGCTGTTTTACCCGGAGGAATTATTAGAGATAGTATAACATACGGAGATTTTGAGGAGGAAGCTATAAAATTTGCTTATGCTTTAACAGAAGTATATACTGAGGGAGATTATGCAGGTAAACCTTTCTTCTTTCCAAAACCAAACTACAAGCTTAGAAAAGAGTGCTTCAAAAAAGAAGGATTTGAAGAATTCATGATTTCTGTACACAAATGTGTAGCTAAGTATGGCACACCGTACTTTTTGAATTTGTTAGCGGGATATCTACCAGATAATGTATTTGCCCAGTGTTGCAGACTGGTTTTAACACCAGACAACAACGATTGGGATGATTTTCATAGAGGTTGCATGAGAACTGGTAGCCTACAGGTTGTAAGCTTAAATTTACCAAGAATAGCTTATGAATCAAAAAATGATGATGAGCTATTTGAGTTGCTAAGGGAGAGAATGGAAATCGCGAGAAAAATTATAGAAATTAAAGCAGAAGTTATAAAAAAGAGAATGGAGAGTAAATCTTTACCTTTCCTTACACAAGATGTTTACGGTGAACCTTACTACAGAGTAGATAAAGTCGTCAGATCCATAGGTTTCGTTGGGTTAAACGAAATGCTCCAAGCTTATCTTGGAGAAGAGCTACACGAAAGTGATGAAGCTTGGAAGTTTGGATTGAAAGTTGTAAAGTTTATGCTTGATACAGCTGTGGAATGGAGTAAAGAGAGTGGATTGAGGTGGGTAATTACTCAAACTCCAGCAGAATCTACTGCCTACAGATTTGCAAGGTTAGATAGAAAGTACTTTGGAAGTAAAGCAATAGTTAGAGGAGAAGGCAACTCGATATACTACACTAATTCTTCTCACTGTAGAGTTAGTGCAGAAATACCCCTATTCGATAGATTAAGGATAGAGGGGTCATTTCATCCTCTATGCAATGGAGGGATGATGGCACACGTATGGATTGGAGAGAGTTCACCCAACCCTGAACTACTTTGGAAGTTAACAGAAAAAATAGCTAAAAAGACACTAATTGGTTACTGGGCTTACACCAAAGACATGACCTTCTGCAAGAAGTGTAAGAAAGTGATAGGTGGTATAAATAGTGAATGTCCTATATGTGGAAGTAAGGATGTAGAGTGCTATTCAAGAATAACTGGATATTACCAGAGAGTTAGCGGATGGAATGAGGGCAAAAGAAGAGAGCTTAAAGATAGATATAAGATTAGATTGCAATAATTTTTTAAAGATTTAATAAGAAAGTCCAAACCATATACCATCCACCCACTGCCAAACCAGTTATAGTCAGCCAGTCCATAGTCTTCAGTTTTTTTACTCCCAGCTTAGGCAACAGAAACTTGTTCAAGTATATGAACACAACTAAAACTATTATCCCAATGGGATCTCTTTTTAAATTCCCAATAGTGATAATGTAACTTATAAATCCAGATACACATCCAAGTAAAAAGGGTATGTAAGCCTTAACCATCTCTTCATCCATATACATCACCTGAAAGATGGCCTATTAGATAACATTAATGGAAGTGGTAATTGCTTGAAGGGCTTGTTTTCACACTTACTTCTAACAATTTTTACTAATTCTTCTACAGTCATTTCAACTTTTTTCTGTTTGTTTAAGGTAGATTCTTCTCTCACAGTTACAGTAAGTCTTCCGCTATTTACTTCGTTCTCACCGATTACAGCAATATATGGTACCCACTCAGTTGCAGCGTCTCTGATTTTTTTACCGAGAGTCTCATCTCTATCATCAACATCTACCCTAATATTTTCTTTTCTCAATCTTTCCGCAATTTTCAAAGAATAATCAAGGTATTTTTCAGATAGAGGTATAATCCTAACTTGTGTTGGAGAAAGCCAGACTGGTAGCATTGGTAATTTTCCTTCTTCTTTCATTATATAGGCTTTTTCAAGTAATGCGTAAATACACCTCTCAACAGCTCCGCTAACTGAACAGTGGAGAATTAGAGGCCTTTTCTTTTCACCGTTTTCGTCAACATAGCTTATATTATACCTCTCAGCGTTTTCAACGTCTATTTGAACAGTAGATAAAGCTGAAGCTTTATCAAGAGCATCAACAAAGTTAAACTCAAACTTCAAAACAAAGTAAAAGAATCTTCTATCCCACATTTCTATTAAAATGGGTTTATTTAAAATTTCAGATATTGCTTTTATAAATTCTTTGTTTTCTTCGTAAAAGTCCTTAGTAATTCTTATTGCTACCTCGTAATCTTCGGGGTTTAATCCTATTGCCTTTAAAACTTCTACACTCAATTTATACTGATTCATAAATTCTTGTTTTGCTTGCTCAATATCTTTAACAAGTGTATGCATATCGGGCATTGTGAATGCCCTCAGTCTTCTAAGACCTACCAGCTCACCTCTCTGTTCTTTTCTAAAAGAGTACCTAGTTAATTCGTATATTTTTAAAGGAAGGTTTTTGTAAGTGATTATTGCATCACTGCACATCAAAAATTGACCAAAACAAGCTGCAAACCTAAGGAAAAATTCTCTTTTATCTCCTTTTATTATATACTGCCTTGCTGGAAATCTCTCAAGATACCTTCTAAGGGTAGGGTGATCTCTACTATACATTATTGGAGTTTCTACCTCCATAGCTCCATATTCAATGCATTTCTTAGTTACGAATTCTTCAATTAAAGATTTTATCAATCTACCTTTTGGATAGTACCTCATATGCCCGCTATCACTTGCCCCCTCATAATCTGCTATTTGGAGTTTTTTCATTAACTCAACGTGAGGCGGTATCCTATCAACAGCTCTTCTCTTTGCCACTTCGTAGTCAGCAAACTTCTTTAACTTTTGGTAGTTTGAGAAGTCGAAATCTTGTAAAGGTATTAATTCTCCATTGTAGAGAATATACCAGTAGCTTTTAACTTTTTCTTCATCTTTTAAAGCTTGAGTTACTTCTTTTTCTTCTTCCTTGGGTTTTAATTCCTCAGATTTTAATTCTCTCGATAACTCACTTAATGGGTGTCCCTTACAAGAGAGTTTGAAAGCCTTGTACCACCCAAAAGGTGCTCTGTAAACCTCAAATTCCTTAGAGAGTTTGTTTTCCAACTCTTTCAAAATCCTTACTGCAGTGTTCGGATCAGAAAGATTTGATGAAAGATGGGCATATGGATAGACAACTATTCTATTAACACCCAATTTCTTTGCAATAGAAGTTATTTCTTCAACCGCTTTATCTACAATCTCCTTACAATCACCTTTTTCAACGGCTGTAAACACTACCAGAGTTTCTTCAACTTTTCCAGATTTTTGGCTTTCATCTATTTCTTCAGCAATTTTTGTGGCTTTTTTTACTTCATATTCCATATAATCAGCGTGAATGAGTAAAAGTTTCATGAGGCACGTATTATTAAAAAGGATACTTAAACTTTGTTAGTCTGTGATTATAATTTTAGATAGTGTTTTATGTGAAGCTTCAAGCAGAGCGGGATAAGTGATATAGGTGTAAGTTGGAAACAATTAGCGAAACTTTAAACTTCGATGATTATGAAAGTTTCTAAACCAGCTTTAAAGCTTATTTAGCATAATTATTTTTTGAATTAATAAACACATTTTGGTTTCGTTAAAACTTTTGACTCATATAGAGTTAGAAATGATTACAAATCCAAAAGTTACTAAATCGTTATATCTATTCATGTAAATATTTGATACTATGAAACTCACAGAATACGGCCATCTCATAGTAGATGAATTTGGAGTAGTTTTAAGAAAGAAGAAGAAAAGAATTCTAATTATCGGCGAAAGTAAGGATGAAGTTCCAATAAAATCTGTTAAGGATTTGATAATTTCAGGGAAAGTTAGCATAACTTCTGAACTAATTAAGGCGTTGGCTACTTCCGGTATTGATGTACTTTTCACAACACCAATGGGAAAACCAGTAGCAAGGATAGTAAGTGCTAAGGTTGGGGGTACTGCTGAAAATAGGTTGGAGCAGTATAAAAGTGTGTTAGATGAAAGAGGAATTGAAATAGCCAAATCTGTGATAATGGGTAAGTTAAGAAACCAAATGTCCAATATTAGATACTACTCAAAAAGTAGAAGGATGAACGAAGTACTATCTTCCAAACTCTACGAAATCTATAAGAAAATTAAAGAGAAATTTGAAGAATTTAGTTCGTTACAGTTTGAGGATTTAAATTTAGCAAGAAAGACAATTCTCGCTTATGAGGGAGAGTGTGCAAATGAGTATTGGGATGGGATTAAACTCGTTTTGGATCAATATAACTTCGATGGAAGAAATCAAAAATCATCAGATCCAGTCAACTTAAGTCTTAACATAACTTACAACATTCTTTCCGCTCAAATATGGAAGTACATTCTCAAGTTCGGATTAGACCCATTCTTAGGATACCTACACGTAGATAGGCCGGGAAAGCTTTCACTCGTTTTCGACTTAATGGAGCCATTTAGACCTATGGCAGATAGATTTGTAATAGGTTTTCTCAGAAAGCTTAACCCTACTTATTTCTCTGGTAGTGCAAAAAGTAAAACCATAGCAATGCTAAGAGAGCAGTTCTTCGAAGATTTTATGCAAAGTAAATTGGAGTACAAGGGAAGGAAGATGAAGATGGAAACTGTTATGTTCTACTATGTTCAAGAATTTGTATCTTTTTTGAAGGGTAGAAGCTCATTTGTAATCCCATACATCCCGTGGTGATATATATGTACTATTTAGATCTTGTTGAGGTTAAGAGATTAATGAGAGATCTGATTCCAAGAGCGAGGAATCTGATTGACGAAAGACTTAGAGGTTGGAACTGGTTTGATAGTCCAATAAGGCCATATTCATACGAACTGCTCCTGCCAGTATGGGATATAGCTTGCTCAATATGTCCAACGAGAAGAGATGCATGGATAAGGCACAAGGTTTTAAAAAAATCGATTCCCACAACAGTTCACCAAGCTAAAGGTTTTGTTGTACACAAAATCATTTCTTCTATGTTTTTGAAGGCAAAGAAACTCATATATTTAGGATACGAAGAATTAAGGGATGAATTGATTAAGAATGCTGAAGAAAGTCTAAAACATGAGATATCTGAAATTAGTAAAACTATTCAGCTTAATGAAAAAGATGTAGATGATTTAGAAGACTTCTGTAAAAAAATTGCCAAATGGCAGGCTACGAGAATAGAGAGCAAAATTTTGGAGGTAAAGGCAAAGTATCCATTTATTAATGAAGAAAGCTTAGTTCAGTTGTCATTTCCCATAGCAACCGAGGTTATAGTGGATGGTAGTCTCTTAGGGTTGAGTAGATATTTAAGAGCAGATGCCGCTTGGATGCTTGGAGGGATGATATTTGATATAAAACTTGGCAGAAAAGAGGACTGGCATAGAATTCAAGTAGCAGGATATGCTTTGGCATTTGAGAGTGTTTTCGAAAGACCAATCGATGTAGGATGCACAGTTTACATATCCAAGTTTGGAAGGAATCTTAAAATAGAAAGAGATTTTTACATAATTGACGACAATCTTAGATCTGTATTCTTGGAAAAAAGGGATGAGCTTCAGATGATGCTGATTAAGGATGAAGAGCCAAATGTTGCCGATAAATGTCCCAAGTACTGCATGTTTAGAGATTTTTGCTTTAAGTGATTTTTTACTTTTAATAAACTTAAATCGCCTAAATAAATTACAAAGTTGAGCAAAAAATGTTAGCAACTTTCTTGAACATCTCTATATTTGCTAAAACATTTTTATCGATGAAAAGAGAGCAAAAACCTAAATATTTTAAAATATTTTTCCAATTTAAATTGATTTACAATACGATAAGGCTTTAGCTCCCTATTCTTTCAGAATGTCTGACGTTTCGAGCGTAAAGAATTTTCTCTACGGCTATTCCGGTTACCATTTCTAAAGTCTATCATTTCACCTCTTCTTACCAATTATTTCTTACCAATTATGCCAAAATTTTCCCAGCAAGCTTTGCTGATTTCTTCGTGAATTCGAATACGTTAACTCTCTTAGATAGCTCCTCAGCTGCATCGATGTTTTTCTTTCTTCCTGTTCTATAAGCTCCATAGTAGAGTTCGAACATTGTTACAGATGTTGTCGCCAAATCGAATTTTATCTAAAACTCTTCTATTTCATCCTTGTTCTCTTCCTAAGCAGATCTATTAAAACGTCAGTATCTAAACAGAGAACATCCAAGATTTCCAGCCCCATCTTAGAGATTTCTTTATCTCCTCCAACTCCTTATTCCCCAACCCCTCATCGCTCACATCCCAGCTACCTGAGAGATCGCTTATTTTCCTTTTTATTAAGATATTTAATAGCTTCTTCTACTAAAAATAGATTTTTCAACTCTGATTGGAGCTAATTCCACTAAATTTTTGTACGTTTCTTTGCTCATCTTTATAGATTAATAGCTATTTAATAGCATAAGTATATAGTAACAAAGATTCATTACTTATATTCACTCTCATGTCAATACTTGTTTGAATTACACTTTGACAGAAAATCTGACGGAGATCTTTAACATCTAAATTTAGAGCTTCAATTCTTTTAGCACTTTTCTGGAATTCATATTATTATAAAAAACCAATACTATAATTATGCACCTATAATTTCTTATTGGTTTTTATTTCTAATTTTGTTAAATTTTTAGAATAATTTGTGTTTATGTTTTAGATTATATCTTGAACTCAGTAGAAAAGACTCAATT
>JALSLC010000035.1 GCA_026988525.1 Archaeoglobaceae archaeon | reverse complement strand
CAGACAGTATTTAAATGAGAAAACGATTTAGAAACGTTTAAATAATCAAAACTCTTAAAATTGCATATAGTTAAAATCAGACCTTTAAGGGATTGAAAGTTTTTCATCACCACATTTTTTTATGTGCCTTATGATATAGTTAAAATCAGACCTTTAAGGGATTGAAAGAGGTGGATATGCATGCCGTTGAACATGGGACATTCATCGTTAAAATCAGACCTTTAAGGGATTGAAAGCATTTAGTATGCTATAGACTGTTGAGCTTATATCACCCGTTAAAATCAGACCTTTAAGGGATTGAAAGAGTGGCTTTGTGGGTAGATTAATACCCACTCCACCACGTTAAAATCAGACCTTTAAGGGATTGAAAGTAATGAGACTTGCATACAAGAAAGAGCTTGGATATGAGGTTAAAATCAGACCTTTAAGGGATTGAAAGTTTCTTCAGTTCCTGAAGCAATGTTTCCACCATTTTTAGGTTAAAATCAGACCTTTAAGGGATTGAAAGTTGCATAACTTATTCGTATTATTGTGTTTGCGTCGATGTTAAAATCAGACCTTTAAGGGATTAAGCCTCATTTACTCTTTTTTACCTCAGCTAAATAATACTGGTTAGAATTAGACCTTAATAAAACTAAAACAACGCAAAATAATTTATATATAAAAATTATTAGACAGGTACCCCATCGTTTCTACTGGAAATCAGAATTTAGCTTTTTTAACATCTCATGAATTTCTATTAGCTCTTTAACTATTTTTATTCTTTTCTCCATTGAAATAAAGTCATTATCTTCTTCTATTTTTTTACAAACTTTTAATATAGCCTTTTCTACTGATTTTAAAGCTTTTAGTAAATTATTTACATCCTCAATTTTTTCTTCAACTTTCTCACACCCCTTTATTTCGTGTGGAACTTCCTTAGAAGCTATCTCAGATTTTTGATCTAATTTATTAGCGTCTAAGTTATTTTCAAAAACAACATCTCTACCACAAAGTGGACAAAAGACTCTTTCATCTTTTTGAAAAAGTGGTACTTTACAATCTGGGCAGTATTGTGATAACATTTTTGCACCTTTAAATAAAAGTTCAGCCATCTCCGAAATTTTTTTATCCTCCATGTAACTTCTTTACATGAACTGAACTTAAAACTTCACTTCTGGGGGTGGTAATTTGGCCAAAGAAGTTCCAGATAGTGTACTGGAAGTTTTAGATAGAATTATCCAAGATGATACTGTACCAAGAAATATAAGAAGAGTAGCTGGAGAAATTAAAGAAAATTTACTACATGGAGAAGGTAGCTTAGCTGTAAGAGCTGCATCAGCTATATCCATTCTCGAAGATATAGCTTCGGATCCAAACATACCTATGCATGTAAGAACTTTAATCTGGAATGTATCAAGCCAACTAGAGAGAATATCAGTCGAAGATTAAATTAATTTATAAATACGTCTATTTTATCTAATAATTTATTAAATTTGTTTTCAAGAACTCTTATTTTATTTAAATATTCATTCATTTTTTCAAGTGACTTTTCTATTATTTTTAACTTTTCTTTAACTTCATCTAATTTAATATCTTCTGAGTTCAAAATTGTATCAATAAGTAGATAAGAACCAAAAAGAGGATTTAAAAATTTATCACTACACACATTTATTTCTTCTATACATTTTACAATTTCACAAGTTATTTTTAACAAATTTTCTTCAATAATCTTATGTTTAATAGAAAATTTAACAAAACTTAAAACATTTATTATCGAATTTAAAACTCTTTTTTCAGGCTTTCTTTTAAAGACTATTCCAAAAACAATTTTTGGCCTTTCACTAATTATGTAAGAAAAGTAATAACATTCATTGTAGATCTTACATATATAACAATCTTTACAGTTCTTTGAATTAACTATGCACGATATTTTATCTATATAATTTTTTAAATTATATTTATATTTTTTAGTTTGATAAAATTTTCCATTTATATAATACCATGTAAACAAAGTATCAAATTGTTTATCAATAAGTTTGCTAATTTTTAAGCATAATCTCAAATAACTATTTTCAGATAAAATAATATTTTTAGCATAATTATAAAAACTTGTAATTTTCTCTTCAGTAAATAGACAACAAATATAATTTGAAATTCTGTAAATTCTAACAAAACAATTAATACTTTCTCCTAATTCATTATATATTTTAATTTTACAAAAACTTTTACCTTTATAAAATACATTATTTATCGATTTTTCAAATTTTTTAAAATCAAGTATAATATCTTTTAAATTTAAACCTAATACTTTTCTTTTAATCATTTTTTCAAAAATTTTATTTGCACTTAAAATATTTAACTTTTCATCTAAAATTAAAATACCCTCATTAGATTTATCAATTAAACTTTTAAATATATGCAATTCATTACTAAGTTTTAAGTAGTCCACTACTATTTCAGTAATAATGTCTAATAATAATATTAATTGTTCAAAGTTATTATAAGTTAGAGAATTTTCATCAAATATAATTAATCTGTATTTCTCTTTATCTATAAGAATGCATACATGCTTGTCAATTTTTATTTTAAATATATTGTTTGATATACTATTTATTATTTTATAGTTAGTATCACTAAATTTTATGTTTTCTATAACTGAAATCATTCCATTATTTATTTTTAAATAAAAATTATAATTTTTAATGTTAAATATTTTATTTAAATATTTATTTATCATTTTTAATAAAATTTTATTTAAATGGTAAATTTGGTGGTTATGTTTTTTCTCAATAGATTTAGGTTGAAATTTAATATTTTTTATTATTTCAACAATATAATCCTCAAATTTATACGCATAAACGCTATAAGTTTTATTATTAATTTTTATATTTTCTTCCATTTCAATTTTATCACTATTTTTCAATTTTATTGCAGGAGTTTTTATTCTTTTACCATATAACTTCCAGAAATTAGAAGTATTCAAAACTTCTACCTGAGATAATCCAGATATTTTTTCGCATTCTTTATTCCAGACTACAACTTTAAGGTTTCTATCTAATATATATGCCGGGCATGGTATATTTTCTATTATTTTTTTAAGCTTCTCCACGTTCTACACCATTTTTGTAATTTTTCAGCATTATTTATTATCAAAATATTTTTAAATTTTTTTGTCTGTAAAAAAGGCGGATAATTTTTTTATATTTGATCTTATTTCCTAAATTTAAGTACAAATATTGAACCTTTTGGTTTGTTATCTTTAACTTCTACCTCTCCACCATACTTATCCATTAAAAGTTTTACAATATATAAACCCATACCAGTCCTACCATTTTTACCATATTTAAATCCTTTATCAAAAATATATTTCTTAAATTTATCTGGTATTCCCTGACCATTATCTGCTATTTTAACAATAACAAATTTTTCATCACATGTAACTTCAACATTTATTATTTTATTCTTTTCAGGATTGTGTTGAATAGCATTTTTTAATATATTATCAAATACAGAATAAACTAAGTTATCTGCTTTTACTTTCATATCATCACATTTAATTTTTAAACTAACATTAACATTCTTATTTTTAATATTTTCTAAACTTCTTTCTAAAATATATTTTATATCTATAATTTTTAACTCTTCTTTTAAAGCATTTTCAATATCTCTAACGTTGCTTATAAGCTCGATACAGGAATCAATAATTGATTCTATTTTATCTAAGTATATCTCTTTTCCTGTTTCTCTATATGCTTCTAAAAAGCCTATTATTGCTGTTATATTGTTACTTATATCATGTCTAAGTAATCTATTCATAAACTTTAATTGTTTATTCATATCCTTTAATTTCTTTTCGATTTTTTTCAATTCTGTTATATCTTTTGCTATGATAATTCTATACTTCTTATCATTAAAAATAGCTGACTTAACATTAATTAGAAAAACTTTATCGGATATATAACCTTCAAATTTTTCAGTCCAACTTCCTTTAATTATACTTTTTATATCATCACTCTGGTAATTCTTCAGTAATTCCTTAGCTTTGTAATTCATATCTACAATTTTCCATTCATCATCAACCACAAATATGATATCTTCTGAATAATCAAGTAAAGTTTTCAATCTCTTTAAATTTTCAACAATCTTTTTGTCTGTTACATCTCTTATTACACCAACTATGTATTTTACATTACCACTATCAACTATCGGTAATTCATAGCCTTCAAAGTATTTAGTACCATTTTTGTTTATTTGAACTTCAAAATTACTGCTTTTCTTTGTTTTTAATATTTCTAAATCTAATTCTCTAAATTTGTTTGCTAATTCAGGAGGTAGAACTTCTAAATCATTTTTACCTATTATTTCCTCTTTTGGTTTATTTACAAATTTTGAAAAAGAGTTATTTACAAGAATATATCTAAGATTCTCATCTTTCATAAATATACAACTTCTTAAACAATCAACTAATTTCTGTAATCTTTTATTTATAAGTTCTATATCTGTCACATCTCTAAAAATTACTATGATTTTATTTTCATCCTCTATAATTCCCGGATTTCCTTCAAAATATTTACTTCCAATTTTTATTTTTATTTTATTGAGTTTTCTTCTTTTCCAAAGTTCAAGAGTTTTCTCAAATTTTTCTTTTTCATGTTCAAAATATTTTTGTATTTTATTACCTATAATACTTGGTGTTAAACCTGTAATTTCAAGGAACTTCATATTGTATTTAACAATTCTCCCATCATAATCTAAAATTACTACTGCATCAGGTATGGAATTTACAAGTGTCTTTAATCTTTCAAATTTTATCTTATTTTCTTCTGCTAAAATTTTTTCTACTATCTCTTCTATTCTTTTTGATAGCAATAAGACTAATCTTCTCAAATTGCAATTTAATCTTTCAGAAATTTCTATGTATATATATCCATTTTCAAATTCATAAAAGAAAACATTTCCTCTGTCTTTCATGTTTTTTATAATTTTTTCAGCTTCGTCACCATCTTTAAAACCAACTAAGAAGTAAGTGGGTTTTTCAACAACAATTTTCAAACAAAATCTTTTTAGGTATAATAATCGTGAGCATTTTTCTGCTATTTCTTCTCCAAACTCTCTCAAATCTGATGTATTCTTAATATTAAGCATTTCATATAACATTAAGTTTTCTGCTACATTCATAGCTAATACACCCCAACTGAAATGACTACAGTCTTATTATGAAAGTTTGGAATATAAATTTTTTCTGTAGAAATAAATTCCCCTATACTAAGAATACCAATATATGGGATATCAATAATTTCATCAAATATTTTTATTTCCTCTTTAAATAGTTTTCCTAAGATTTCTTTTCTTGAAATACAATCAAAAATTAAAGCAAATTTTGAATTATCTAAACCAGCTATTGAATTCATAGCTGCATTTTCTGCTGCATTTAGTATATCTTCAACTTCACAATTCATAACTACTGTTACAGAACTATTAGGTAAATCGCTCAGCATTTCTATACACTCATCTTTAAAATTAATTGGCGATCTTAAAATATATTCCCCAAGAGCATACAGAAAACCAAAAGGATGAAACTTCCTACATTTTTCAAAATCTTCTATACAACAACCAGTAGCTCTACAATAAACATCTATTGCGTTTTTTCCATCTAATTCACATATTAAATTTTCAAAAGATTTTGTAATAATATAAGGACCAGAAAAAACATCCCATCCATGATCATAAGATATTTTCATGTTAATATTTATTCCTGCAAAACTACCTTCTCTTTCTCCAATACCTTTATCAGTAAAATGAATTGATTTTCTTTCCTTATATTTTCCCACACACCCTCCAATGTAACTAAAGTTGTAACTAAGCTGATTGTAAAACAATCTGAGAAATCTTGATATATTTTTATTCATCCAACTTGTAAAAATTATAGTACTTCCTTTTTCTAAAATACTAATACTTCTTCCAGCTTTTTCTGGTGATGATGTGGTTTCTGTAATTGCTTTTACACCTTTTAATGCTAAAATACCTGTACCTTTTTTGAGTTTTCCATTTATTATCATTTCTTCAGTATAACAGCCTATAAATGGGCAATTTATTATGTTTTTTAAATTTTTAACTGTATTCTCATCTAAATTTTCAGTAGTATAAACTATTGCAAAATCTGGATTAAAATCAATCTTTTCTGCAACTTTAACTATGTTTTTTCCATGCACCAAACAAACTTCATTCATAATTCAATCTCCACAGGAAATAAAGGGGTCATGTTACTTCTTTATAAATTTGTTTATAAATTCTATAAGCTCCTTTCTTCTAAATGGTTTTGGTAAAATTGCCTTTGCTCCAGCTTTAATAGCTTCTTCTCCTTTTTTTTCAGAGTAAGCTGTTATTATTAGTATTACTGCGTTTGGATCAAATTCAATTATCTTTTTTGTAGCTTCAACTCCATTCATTAGAGGCATCATTAAGTCCATTAACACTATATCTGGTTTGTATTTTTTATATAATTCAATACCTTCAAAACCGTTTGTTGCTTCTAATACTTCAAATTTGTTTCCAAGTATCAACTTTATAGATTCTCTTATACTTGGTTCATCATCTACTATCAACACATTTGGTTTATCTTTCACTATAATCACCATCCTTGGTAATAATAATTACCATTATTAAACTTACTCCTGATGGTATTTAAAAATTACCCATAGTAAGTTCCACAGGAAATAAAGGGGTACCATACTTTTTAAAAATTTTTAAAAATTAATGAAATTACTATAAATTATATATAAATTTAAATTTAGCAAATTTAGTGTAAAAATTGTAAAAATCAAAAAAATTAGCAGTTCTCCACAACTTTTGCAAAGTATTCTAATGCTTGGTTAATATATTCTTTTTCAAGTTTTCCATGTGGAGTTTCAGTCTCAAATATTCTTTCTGGTATTCTAAGTTTCTTAGCGTCAAATCCCATCGCCTTCTTTAATCTTAGTTTTTCAAAGTATATCTTTTCACCAAGTTTATTCAGTTCATTTTCTTCAATTTCAATTCCAATTGGCTTTAATGCTTTACAAACTATTTCTGGTTTGTATATTCCTCTTGCAAAGAAGCATACAACCAAACTTGAAAGTATCTGCCTCCATTGCTCTTCTTTCATCAACTTTTGCACCAACTCCTCAGGCTTTGGATAACTGTCTATTTTCTGATCAACAGAATATCCTGCATTATCAAGATGAGAATGCCTCAGACCGATCAGATAGCCTATGTGAGCGGCATAACCTGTATGATATCCCGGCATTTCATTTCCTCCAAATGCAAGAGCAAACTCCTTTCCACCGTAAACTTCTGAGGCTTTTTCAACACCTTGAGCAAGGATACGATAAAACTCGTTTGGTTGATGAACTATATATTTAACAGCCTCTGCGTAAGCATCACTGTTTCCAAACTCTAATTTTACTATGGTTTCCTTTTCTGAGATAAGACCTTTTTCAGTTGCTTCTGTGGCCCAAGCCAAACAGACACCGGTAGTCATAGCATCGAGAGCGTAAGCTTCAACTTTGTACAATACTTTCAAAAAGTCCTCTCTCGTCTTCATTCCGAGCATAGTACCTAAGGAATATATAGGTTCATAGTCATAGGACAGCATTAGCGTTTTGTAGAAGTACGGTTCATTTTCATATGGTAATCTTAGAACTGCTATGTGTATGCACGCTACTGGGCAATGAGCACATGCTATTCTTCTACCTATAATTTCTGCTAAGCTTTCTCCACTTAAGTTTTCAGCATACTCAAAGCTTGTAGATTTTAAGTTCATAACAGGCAAACCTTTTTTCTCGTTTAGTGGTTTTACATTAACAGCTGTTCCAAGCAAGTGATACTTTTTCATAGCATCAGATTTTGTAGCAAGCTTGAATATTTCATCGTAAATTTCTTTGTACGATTTTCTATCTTTTATTTTTCTGCATCCTCTACCGATAACTACTATTGCCTTAATATTCTTAGAACCTAACACCGCACCAAGCCCGAGTCTTCCGAAATGTCTGTATGTTTCAGTAGTAACGCATGCGTACCTTACTAATTTTTCTCCAGCTCCCCCAATTCTCATAATGCTTCTAATTCCTCTTCCTCTTTCGTTCTCTGCAATAATTCTGGCAACTATAAGCGAATCTTCTATACCCCATATAACTCTTGCATCTCTAAAATAGACTTTGTCGTTGTCTATTACAATGTATATGGGTTTCTTACTTTTACCTTTAATCACTATTGCACCATATCCAGCATTTGCTATGGATGTAGAAGTTCTACCACCAGCATGACTTTCTCCTAAATTCCCTGTAAGTGGACTTTTGAACATAGCTACTGTTTTTGAAGCTAAGGGATATGCTGAATTTAGAGGACCAACAGCAAAAACAATTGTAGATTCTTCATCGAATGCATCTATTTTTGGATCCATGTTTTCTTTCATTAATTGAACAGCTACTCCCGTTCCACCAAGCCATTCTTCGAATAGATCTTTTCTATCCTCTACCCAGTATTTGTACTTTGAAGTATCTATATAAAGAATTTTTGTTAACATAAATATATCACCTCAGACGATAACTTTTCTAAACTCTTCAGGTTCTACTTCTTCATAAGCTAAGACACCATGAGGACAATATTTAGCACAGTATCCACAATGTATGCATACTGCTGGTTTTCCATCTCTTCTTCTAAATATTGCATGAATTGTGCAAGCATCTATACAATTTCCGCAACCTATACAGTCGTTTTCGTTGTAAATTACTCCTCCACCCTCTCTAACTCTCATGGCACCAGTAGGACAGACCTGAGCGCATGGAGCGTCTAAGCAAGCTCTACAGAATATTACGGTAGCACCTCTTTCAAAACCACTTAAGCTAACAGCGAGAATACCAGAACTATCTATACCAGCTTCCCCCTTCCTTTTTGAACAGGCATACATACATATTCCGCATCCAACACACTTCTCAATATCTTTTATAATAAGTCTTTTATTTTTCATTTAAATCACCTCTATTTTGGCTTTGATTTAATTGTGATTTAATCATCTCAAGAAATCTCCAACAAACGAGAAGTTTTGCTATTTCGATGGAATTGACATATTTGTTAACTTCCCAAGCTTCACCTCCCGCTTCTCGCTTTAAAGCATCAAGTAGAGATGAAAACAAATCTAAATTCATCATTCCATCTATATCTATGAAAGATGACTTCCTTTCATAGTAGTAATCTGTAAAGAAACTTAAAGCAAAATCTTTTTCACTTGCTTTAACTATGTCAGATAGGTCTATGTTAAGCTTTATCGGTTCTTCTGGTATATTTTTTAAATTTCTAAAAATTAGCCTTATTTTGTACAATTCTGTTTTATCTGTTAGATAGGTTATTCTTTCAGAACTTTGAAGTGAAGTGGGAAATATCTTTATTACAACGTCAGCATATATTTTCTGGAAGTCTATGTATCTTTTATAATCGCTCTCTCTTTTTATTATCTCTTTAAGCACTTCATCCTTCTTGTAACCTCTTTCTTCCACATCTCTTTTTATCTTCCATTTTCTTTTAACGTATCTTGCAGGATCTACGAATATTTTAAAATCTATGTAATCTCTCAATCCATCGTAAAGAGTGTGTAAACCTTCCACTATTACTATTGGTGTTGGTTTGAATACTTCCCATTCACCAAAAGTTCCTGTAGAGTGGTCGTACGTAGGTTTTTTTATTGTTTCACCTTTTTTAATTAGCATAAGATGTGTTTTTACTAAACTCAAGTTGTTAGCATCTGGATGTAGAGGTGTAATTCCAAGCTTTTTTCTTGTTTCTCTATCGTATATGTGGTAATCATCAAGTGTTATACTTGAAACGATTTCTTTACCAAGTATACTCCTTATAGCATTCGCAAAAGTGGTCTTTCCCGATCCACTGTCTCCAGCAATTCCCACTATAAACACTTTATTGCTTGTTTTTAACATCTCTATCATCGTCATAGGAAACACCGTGTTTAATTACATATATTCTCCATCGTTAAAATATGTTTTGCAGAATAATTTATCTTAACTAATAACGTATCATTAAATATGGATGACTTAAATAAAATAAAATTAACACCTGAAGAAGCTTTAAAATTTAAAGGACTTGAAGGGGAGTTGTTAGAAAAGTATAGTTGTGAAACCAACTGTAAAATTAGAAAAAAAATAATTTATATTCTTGGAATTTTAGCTTTTAACAATAATAATAAAAAAGATGAAATAATAAAACTTTTAAAAAAAGCTTTAAATGACGAATGTCCATGGGTTAGAGGGACTGCAGCTGAGATGCTTGGAAAACTTGGTGTAGAAGATGATAAAATTATTTCCTTGCTTGAGGATAGATGTCCATGGGTTAGGCATAGAGCTGCTGATGCTTTATCTAATCTCTGTAAAAACTTGAATTTCGCTTTAAAATCTTACAAAGCACTTTTAAAGAGATTAAATGATTCTAGCCCGTACGTTCAGAATTATGTTATTCAGGCTTTGATGGTTTGTTTATCAACTTTCAAAAAAGCGGGAATGGGTGAAAAGGCTTTAGAAATAGAAAAAAATCTTTAATATTCTTCCCTTACTCCTTTCTTTGAAACTTTCTTTGTTTCATAGGCCTTCTTTATTGCTGGAGTTATTATTGGCTTTTCCGGAAGTATTCCTTCTGGCTTGTAGTATAGTATTAGTAGCATCATTATACCAAACAGTATGTATTCTAACCATACTGCTTCAACTGGTAGGTGTAAGAAAGAAACTATGTTTGTTTTGTAGAAATCTATGACTTCCATTACTGTAACAAATATTATTGTTCCAACAGCAGTTCCTTTATTGTTACTAGCCCCTCCAAGCAGAATAATTAGAAATGGGTAAAACGTCCACAGAGTTCTTCCAGTTATCATAAATGAATTAGCTTGTACTCTTAAAGTATAGTAGGATAGTAAAACGCCTACTATCGCTGCTATTCCTGAACCTACAGCCATGGTCATAACTCTAACTTTCATCAAATCTCTTCCATAAACTCTTATTACATCTTCGTTTTCTCTCATAGCTCTTAGTAATCTTCCGTATGGTGTGTTCATAAGTCTTTCAAAGAAGATAAATGTTATTAGAGCAATTAAAAGCACAATTCCAGTGAAAACAACTCCCCTATTAGTGTGTATAAAAGCTAAGAAATCTGGTACTGAAACTCCATAGTATCCACCAATTATACTTTGGTTGTAATAGCAAATCATTGTGAAAGTTTCTGCTATTGCTAAAAGAGTTATAGCTAAGTAATCTTCCTTTAATCTTGCACTTGGAAGTATAAATATAGCACCAGCAATACATCCTATAATTATTGCTAAGATCAAAGTTAGCAGGAATAGAGCTAAACCTAAGAGTGGATTATGGGCAATTAATGTTGTAACCTCATTGCTCACTGCAGAAGTAGCAGTTGAGAAGCCACCTATGCCAATTTTTATATGGTATATATAAATTAAAATTCTTGTTACTACGCCTCCCGCAACTATTGCACCTACAAGCACTGATAAAGCTTTACCAAAATTAGGAATACCCCCATAACCGTATTCCATGTTTAAACTCAAAGAAATTATTAAATAAAAGCCAAACCAGAGTAATATGTTTAATATTAGTCCGTAAATCAACTGCACCACCTCTTTATCTTTTTGATTTTTCTCCATTCTATGCTAATAATTCCCTGTGGAGCTACAAGTAGAGTTACTATTATCATGGTAAGTGCTATTACTTTACCATAAACTAAGACTCCAGCCCCTATTACTGTGGAAAGCCAATAGGTCACTAAGGACTCAGACAATCCAACTATGTATCCTCCTATTAAGGCTCCGTATATGTTGTTTAGACCACCCACTATACTTGCTGCAAATATTGAAACTATTATTATTTCTGCTGTAGATGGTACAATTTCCTGTTTAAACGGTAAAAGACAACCAGCCATTGCTGCAAGAGCTCCTGAAAGAAACCAAGCAAACATTCTTGTATATTCAACATTTACACCCATTATTTCTGCTAAATCTGGATTTTCCATTGAAGCTCTAAGAGCTACGCCAAATTTTGTTTTGTAGAGTAAAGTGAATAGAACTGAGAAAGTTATTACTATGACGAGGGTTGATACCACAAGTATTGCTGGAAGACCGAGTATTTGGAAGTCGAGGTAAGTAAACATGAACATTTCGCATGGGCTGCCTGTAATTTTGCCAAGGTATCCTGCATATATTCCTCTCAATCCAAGTAAAATCAGGTCAAGAGCAAGAGTAGCAATCATTAGTGTTACTATATTGGCTCCTCTTTTTATTAGAGGTTTTAGTACAAGCATGTAACTTGCAAGACCAACTAAACCTCCCGCAAAGAATGCTAATGGAAGGGAAACGTATGGGTGTAAGTGAAACAATCGATATACTGTTAGAGCTGTGTATGATCCCACTACTGCAAATGAGCCTTGTGCAAAGTTTGGAACTGCAGTAGTAATATATGCTAATGTAAGTCCGACTGCAAGTAACACTAAGAGGTTTGAATATATTAAAGCACCTGTTAAAACATCCATTCCCAGCATAAACGAAATCAGCTTACAAGGAATTTAAAATTTTAACGATGCAATTTTAACTATGTTATATGTTTAACTTGGTGTTTTTAGTTGTTATTGCATAATCAATAGAAAGCATAATGAAGCAAATGGTTAGATCGTGAACAGATGTACGATGTAGCAGTTGCGGGTGTTGGTATTGCAGGAGCGTTTGCTTTAAACTCTCTCTCAAAAAAACTCAGAGTTGTTGGTATAGATAAAAGAGAAAAACTTGGTTATCCGGTGGAATGTGGTGAATTAGTTCCTACAAAAAGAGAAATGAAGAATCTTTTGCCAAAACTTGGAGATTACTCCTTGTTTGACATACCGGAGAAATTTAAAAGCAATAAAACTGAATACTTTGAGTTTGTTATACCTAATGGTAAAAGTATAGAAATTGAATTTGAGATGCTTGTTATAAATAGGGATAAATTCATATCGAGCGTTGCTGAGAATTCGGGACACGAAATAAAAAGAAAGACGAGAATAATGGATTACGATGGTAAGCTAAGGTTAAAAGATCCAAATAGTACGTATGAACTTGAAGCTAAGGTAATAATTGCAAGTGATGGGGCAAACTCAAAAATAGCAAAAAAACTTGGTGTATGGAATTACGAAATTGCAGCAGCAAAACAGTATGTTATGAAAGATGTTGAATGTGATGAAAGCACGGTTTACATGTTTGTGGGTAGTAAAATAGCACCCGGAGGTTATGCGTGGATAATTCCAAAAGGTAATGGGATAGCCAACGTTGGAGTAGGAATTAGACTGAATTATTTGGAGAAAGGAGATAGTATTCATAAAGTTCTTGAAAGATTTGTTAGAGAATATCCGTATAGCTCTAAATATTTGAAAAAAGCAGAAATAATTGAAAAAATAGGTGCTGTAGCTCCGGTAGATAAACCGCTAAGCAAAACTGTTTTTGATAAAATCCTTCTTGTTGGAGATTCAGCTAGCATGATATTGAGTCACGTAGCAGCTGGAATTCCTATATCAATGGTTGCTGGGGATATCGCTGGAAAAGTTGTAAATGAATACTTTGAAGGTAAAGCAAGTTTAGAAGATTACGATTATATGTGGAGAGAAAAAATGCTTGATGCCATGATGAACAGTTATCGAATAAAACAGCTATGGGATAAAATTTCTGAAACCGATGAAAGATTATGTAGATATTTTAAGTTTATAGGTAAAAAAGATATGTCGGCAATTCTTAGGAGTAGAATACCTTTAAAACTTAGACTGGCTGAAAAAGCAGTTCCATTGTTAAACGTTATTTTTTAAAATTTTTACAACATCTTCCCACTCTGGATAATTTCTGGCTCCATAATGTTGAATATTGTAGGAAGCTACAAAATTTCCGGCTTTAAGACATTTATCTAATTCGAATCCTTCCGACATAGCTTTTATAAATCCCGCTGCAAAAGAATCTCCCGCTCCAGTTGTATCTACAACTTTTGTTTTAAAAGCTGGAGTGTAGTAAGAATGATCCTTTGTGAAAGCAAAACTTCCGTTCTCTCCATCAGTAATAACTAAGAGAGACACAAACCTTAGAAAATCTTCTTTACTTCCTCCAAGCATTTCAAACTCAGGTTTGGATAAAATAACTATATCTACATACCTTAACAATTCTTTAAGTTTTTCAAATCCAAGGGATGAATAAGGATACCCCGGATTTAGGATTACTTTACATCTACGAACTTTTTTAGAAAGTTCCAAGTGAAACTCAAAACTTTGATTGGAAGGGAATGGATCTAAATACAAGTAGTCTCCCTTTATTTTTTCAATATCCATTTTAATAATTCCTGCTGCGTTTGGATGAACAAAAAATGTTCTTTCGCCATCTTTATCTACATATATGTCAACTCTACCCGTTTCTGGATGAGTAATCCAAGTATAAACATCTACACCTACTTTTTCGAGACTGCTTTTAAAAAAGTCTCCATCAGCATCTTTACCAATTGTTGTGTAGAACCTACATTTCTCTCCAAAAACTGCAAGTCCAAAAATAGTATTTGCAGCAGCTCCACCAGATTGTTTTATACTCTCTTTTACTATTGCTTGGCCACCTCTACTTGGATACTCTTCTATTTTGCAAATTCTATCTATTAAAGCTGGTCCAACTCCTGAGATAATCATACTACTTTCTTCTTAGGTTTCAGACTATCAAGTATTTTATCTATTTTTTCTATTTCCTCTTTTAATTTTTCCAAAACAAGGCTTGTATCAAAGTACTGCAATTCTTCCCCACACCTCGGACACATAAATCCAAGGTCCATAGCCTCTTCGTAGTTTACTTTGATACATCCGTTTGGACATAAGTAATATACACTTGATTCTTCAAGTTTGAGTTTTTCTTGTAGCTTTTTTTTGGTTTTTAACAATTCCCTTCTTAACACTTCATCTTCTCTTTCATAGTGTATTTTCCAGTAGTATTCCATCCAACCTGTATCATCATCTCTCTTTCTTCTGTAGTCTGCAAGACCTAACTCGTAAAGATAGAATAGTGCTCTTCTAACATCATTTATTTCTATGCCAAGTTCTTCGGCAATCTCCTCATCTGTGAATTCCCTTTTAGGATGTAAAGTATATATAATCTGTCCGACTTCTCCAGCCACTCTGTCTATCAGTTCCATTATTAGTTCTTCTTTATCCATACTTGTGTTCACGAAATTACTATTTAATCAATAAAGTATTTAACTCTTTTTTCAAATGATGTAATTTGAGTTTTTGGGTGTGTATTGTTTATCCAAAATACTGGTTATATTTAAAAATCTAAATGATATTAGGCTGAACGTGAAATTTAGAGTAGCTATGGTTGGCAATCCAAATGTTGGTAAAACAGCTATATTAAATGCTCTTACTGGAGGTAACTTTCAAGTAGGAAATTTTCCCGGTACTACAGTAGAAAAAAAAGAAGGTAGAACTATAATAAATGGAATTGAAGTTGAATTCGTAGATTTACCGGGAATATACAGTCTTAAAGCATATAGCGCAGATGAAGAAGTGGCTAAAAAATTTTTATTTGAAAACAACTACAATTTGATATTAAACGTAGTAGATGCCTCAAATATTGAAAGAAACTTGTACTTAACTCTTCAACTCTGTTCCATCAACATACCAATGGTGTTAGTTCTCAATATGGTTGATGAGGCAAAAAAGAGAGGTATTGAAGTTAATTCAAAAAAACTTGAATCCATTCTTGGAATTCCCGTAATTGAGACAATAGCGACGAAGGGAATTGGTATAGATGAATTAAAAAAAGCTATATTTAAAGCAAAAAATTGTAAAATTTGTGCTAAAACAGTAGAGGAATCTGTTAAGTTATCGGAAGAAATAGTAAAAAAAGTTGTAAAAAAGAAGAAAGTTTTAACTTATTCAGATGAATTGGATGAAGTGTTTACAGATCCAGTTCTTGGCGTTTTAATTTTTATTTCTGCTATGTGGATGCTTTTTAAGTTTACTTATCAAGTAGCGGATCCACTTGTAAATGCAATAGAACTTTTAATAGATTTTATTGTCAAATTTACTGGTAAAAGTAGTGTTTTAACTTCTCTAATTGGTGGGGGGATTGTTAAAGGTGTTGGTAGTGTCATAGTTTTCGTCCCGAACATAGCATTTCTTTTCATGGGTTTGGCTTTTATGGAATTGAGTGGATATATGGCGAGAGCAGTATTTTTAATGGACAGATTTATGAGTAAACTTAAATTGACTGGTAGGGCTGCAATACCGATGATAATGGGTTTTGGTTGTAATGTTCCTGCTATAATGGCTACAAGAAGTATAGAGGATTGGAAAGTTAGAATGGCAACTATACTTAGCATACCTTTTATATCTTGTAGTGCCAGATTACCAATCTATGTACTTATTGCAGGAACTTTCTTTTCCAATCCTGGAGAGATAATACTATTAATGTATCTTTTAAGTTTAGTGTTCTCTATGCTTACAGCTTACTTACTTAGAAGTGTTGTATTTAAAGGAGAGTCAGATTTTATTATGGAATTGCCACCTTATAGAATTCCATCTCTAAGAGATGTTTTTGTTAATACTTGGTTGGGTGTTAAACACTTTTTAGAAAAAGCAGGAACGATAATTCTAATGATGTCCATAGTTCTCTGGTTTATAACGAATTATCCAAATAAAACTGATAGTTATGCGTTTATGCTTGGAAACTTGGTTAAACCAATATTTTCACCTATGGGGTGGAACGGTAATGTTGTTGTGGCAATAATTACTGGTTTAATTGCAAAGGAAGTAGTTGTTGAAACTTTAAGTATAACTGCACCCAACATCCACACAATTCTGACTCCCGCTCAAGCTTTTGCTTTTATGATTTTCATATTGCTATACATGCCATGTGTTGCAACTTTAGGCGTTATAAGGAGTGAAACAAATAGCTGGAAGTGGGTCTTATTTTCAGCTCTCTTCAGCTTTTCAATTGCGTACTTAGTATCTTTAACATCTCTTGAACTAATAAAAGCATTGAGGGTGTTTTTATGAAAAAAATAATTTTTGCATTTTATTCAATATTCTTCTTAATTTTATCAATTCTGGAATTAAAATACTCTATACCAGATTCTTTCGTATTGTTTACAGTTTCTCTAACTTATGCTTACAGTGTTAGAAAGGAATACATTTATTCTTTGGCAGCTTCTATACTTTCTATTGTTTTTGCAATTTTATCTACTCTTTCTTTAATTTCAGCTGTAATTTCAAACCTCATGGTTGGAAAATTAGATCCAAGTATAGTATTTTCTCAACTCGGTGTTTTTGGGTTTGTATCCTTTCCTGTAATCTACTACATTTTGAAAAAGAAAAGATTAAACACAGATTAAAGCTGATTTGTATTTATGTTTGATATAAGAAAAAAACCATTCATAGTCTTCTGGGAATTGACAAGAGCTTGCATGTTAGCTTGTAAACACTGCAGAGCGAAAGCTCAAAAAAAGAGACATCCAAATGAGCTTAATACAGAAGAAGCCTTTAAAGTAATAGACATGCTTCTTGAATTTGGAAGACCTTACCCCCTTATTGTAATTACTGGTGGAGATCCTCTAATTAGAGACGATCTATTTGAAATTATTGAGCAAGCAAGTTCAAAAATGAGAGTTGCGGTTGCTTTTAGTGGAACCCCCTTAGCTAATAAAGAAAAAATAGAAATGCTAAAAGACTGCGGAGCCGCAAGAGTAGCTATAAGTATTGATGGCAGCAAGCCTGAAATTCACGACAATTTTAGGGGGGTAAAAGGAACTTTTGAAACGAGTATGAGAATAATAGACGATGCAAATGAAATTGGATTACCAGTCCAGATAAATACTACTGTAACAACTTTTAATATACACGATTTGCCTGAGATGGTTAAGCTTTGCTTGAATAAAAAAGTAGTTTTATGGGATGTATTCTTCGTCGTCCCAACTGGGAGAGCTAAAGCAGAATATATGCCTACTTCTCAGCAATTTGAAGACATTCTATGTTGGCTGTACGATGTAAGTAAGTTTACTGGGCTAAACATTAAAAGTTCTGCAGCTTGCCATTTGAGGAGAATTGAATTTATGAGAGACAGGGATTTAATGCCGAAAACCGGGAAACTTTATGAAGAACTTTTAGAAAAACTGGAGAAAAAAGAAGAAGGAGAAGCAAAAATAATTTCAGGTAAAAGAAGCTTAGCAAGAGATGGTATTGGTAGGATGATGGGAATAACAGATGGGAGAGGTATGTTTTTTATAAGTCATGTGGGAGAAGTCTATCCAAGTGGTTTTCTTCCAATTGTAGCTGGTAACCTTAGAGAGAGCGATTTAATGGAGATATACATGAAATCTAAACTGTTTGTAGATTTGAAGGATCCAGAAAAACTTAAAGGTAAATGTGGTAAATGTGAATTTAGATATCTATGTGGTGGTAGTAGAGCAAGAGCTTACGCTGTTTATGGGGATTACTTAGCTCAGGAACCGAGATGTATTTACCAACCCGGTAAATTCGATTTAATAAAATTATGATGAAATCAAAAATAATACCTGTAATACCAGGAATACTAGCTTTTTTACTTAGCTTTTTCTATCCAATATTCGATGCACTGTTTTTGTCACTTTTGTTCGGTATAGTAGCTGGATCTTTCTTCAAAAGTGAAAATCTTAGAATTATTGCTGAAGAAGTCCTTTCAATTACTCTTCCTACTGGAATTGTTCTGTACGGTTTTAGGGCGAGAATTCCAACCCCTACTCTACCAATAAAGGTAGTAATTCTAACTACTTTTTCTGCTTTTATTATGGGTTTATTCGTCTATTTATTTGCCAGATTGATGAATGTCGATGAAAAACTTTCACTACTTTTGGCGTGTGGGACATCGATATGTGGTGCATCTGCTATAACAATTCTATCCTCAATAGTTAAACCTAAGAAAGAGGATTTTTCAGTAGCGATAATAGTTATAACCATAGTTGGTCTTACGGGAGTGATAGTGTATCCCGCCTTCTGGCATATATTCAATCTTAGTTTTAAAGAGTACTCCCTTCTTTGTGGAGCAACTTTACATCAAACTGGACTTGTAGAATCCGCAACTGAACCATTTGGTAGTACTATTGTTAGAGAAGCTTTAGCCGTAAAAGGAATTAGAATAGCTTTGATTTCAGTTGTGGCCTTAATAGCATCCTTTTTTTATTCCGAAAAAAGATTTTACATTCCGTGGTATATATTTGCATTTTTAGTAGTTTCGGTTCTGTCAAGTTTTATGATACCAAGCCATATAGTGAGATTGGTTGAACCACTATCGACCTTAGCTTTTTCAATAACACTGTCCTGTATTGGATTTTGCGTTTCAATTTCAGATGTGCAAAAGGCTGGAATAAAACCCCTTCTTGTTTCCTATTTGGGGTGGTTTTTTGCCTTATCTATATTTTTCTTGGCTTTAATTTCAACTTACTAATATTTCTCCTCCACTCAGTTCTTCTTCTCCAACTCCGCTCACTAAGGGTTTTTTGTTGACAATTTTACCGTCAAAAGTGTAAACAAGCTCAGAAAACTCACCGGGTGTTAGAACTACTTCCCACATAAGTGTAGAATAATTTCCAGATCTAATTTTTGCTTCTCCTTTTTCCACTTTTAAATTTCCGTGACACATTTCATAGATTGTTAACTTCTTTTTAGATTGTGTAAAATTGTAAACTAAGATTTTTACTCTCTCTCCCTCTAAAACTCTCTTAACATAAACGTTCCCTACAATTTTAGCCACGATCATTTCGCAATCTACTTCTTCCTCTTCCAATATCTCACTCAACTTCTTAGCTAAAAGTGGAAGAACTCTCTTTAAGACGTCTTCTTTCTTCTTCTTTTTAAAAATTTTTTCTTTTTTATCAAGATATTCTTTAAGTTTTCTTCCACACTCCTGTAACGCTAATTTTACTTCATCCATGATTTCAGGCACAGATGCTATCGCTTCCTTAGATTCTGAAGTGTACGGAACGTTTGTTGATGCAATGTGTACCAAAATAATTGTTCTGTTTGGCAAACTGTCTTTACTTTGTTGAAGTCCATAATTTTTCCATTTTACACTCATAACAGCTTTAGTTAATGCACAACCACCTTGTTGGTATAACAGAGGTATTTTATTTGCATATCTCAGTATTGACGTTTTATCTTCTGAAATTTCACCGCCATAACCTATTCCAACTTCCACCAAAAATGGATGACCTGAGTAAACTTTTGGTTTTCTGGTGATTGCATATACGAATTCAGGTCTAAACCCTTCTTGAAGGCTTTTTACTATGTTTCTTTCTCCAATTGGTGATAGGCAATCAGTTGGAGGAGGAAGAAAGTCTGTTTGCATAAACGCTTCAAGTAAGGATATAGCTTCTTCTCTACTCATACTTCTTGGATCAAGGTTAGCATCCAACTTTGCTTTCTCTATAACTGATTTTGCTGTTTTTTCTCCAATTCTAACAAATTCCTGTTTTAGAAAGCTTTTAAGATCTCTTGCTTTGGTTGTTTTTAGCATATTCATAAGTAATCCAAGCTCTATTCCGTGGGGGTGAGGTTTTATCTCCTTAGGTATTTTTGGTAATTCTTCAACAACTCTTGGAAATTCATGAATTGTACCATCCGGTTCAACGAATGTTATTTTTGCATGTGGATTAACGACAGAAGTTTCTCTTATGTACTCGTAAACGCTTTGCTTTCTTTCCCTTACATAATTTCCAGCTAATTCAAGTTCTATTCTTGTCCCTCTTGACAAATACCAGTCTATTTCTTCTCTACTTACTATTTCCGGTTCATTTTTTCGAGTATTAATGAACAGCTCAATTTTAATGGCTTTTTTTTCGGGACTAATTTTAGATATTATTTTTGCTGGTTTTCCACTTGTTAATTGTGCATATAGTACAGCTGCGGAAATTCCTATTCCTTGTTGTCCTCTACTCTGTCTTATAGCATGAAATCTTGAACCATAGAGAAGTTTTCCAAATACTTTGGGTATTTGCTCTTCAACTATACCGGGACCGTTATCTTCTACTGTAACGCGATAGAACTTAGAGTTGATTTTGTCTATTTTTACAAATATATCTGGGAGAATACCGGCCTCCTCACAAGCATCTAAGCTATTGTCTATTGCCTCCCTAACACAAGTTATTATAGCTTTTGAAGGATTTGAGTAACCAAGAATATGTTTATTTTTTTCAAAGAATTCAGCTATGCTAATTTCTTTTTGTTTTTTTGCAAGCTCTTCTGCTACTTCTTTCATTTGCTATCCCTTAAATTTCTGCACCAACTACAGTTTGAGTTCTTGTCACTCCTTCAATACCTCTTATTTCGTCAACTGTGCTATTCAGCTCGGAAAGGCTGTTTGCTTGAATTATCACAACAAAATCGAACTCTCCAAAAACATGGTATATTTCCCTAACGTTCTTCATATCTTTTATAGCCATATAAACATCCTTTTCCTTGCCCGGGGATACATTTACCATTGTTACACCTATAACCATGTACGTTAAATTGACAAATTAATATAAATCTCTTTTTAAAGATGTATTAAAATAAGTTGGAAATCACTCCAATACAGCTTTAGTTTTTCCCATGACCTCCTGCAATCCTTCGCCCAACAAGTTGAACCCCAAAACGGAGAGAGCTATGAATAGGCCGGGGAAGAACGTTAGCCATGGGGCTGTTGTTATGTAGTTCTTTCCCGCGTTTATCATCTGACCCCATTCGGGTGTGGGAGGCTGAACTCCCAATCCCAAGAACCCCAGGCTCGAAATGGTCATGATGACGTTTCCCATATTCAGCGTTGCCAGAACTATTATCGGACCCAACGCGTTCGGAATGACGTGCCTTAGTAATATATACCAATCCCCGGCCCCCAAAGCCTTCTCGCATATCACGAACTCCCTTTCCTTCAGCGATAGAACTATGCTCCTCATAACCCTCGCGTAGCTGACCCAGTTCGTAACAACAACTGCCAAAATGACGTTCCAGATCGATGTTCCGTATGCCACGCAGAAGATTCCGACCAAAGCTATGTTAAAAACGAGTTCGGGAATAGCCAAAAACGTGTCTATTATTCTTCCGATGACATCGTCAACAATCCCGCCGAAGTATCCGGCTATAGCTCCCAAAAGACAGCCTACCGTCATCGAAATAATAGAGATTGTCAGAGCTACGAGTAGAGTAGTCCTTGCCCCCCATACTATCCTCGAATAAACGTCTCTGCCGAGCTGATCCGTTCCAAAGAGATGCTTAAGGCTTGGAGGCTTTAGCCTTTCGCTCATGTTCGTCTTGTAGGGATCCCCAGCTATTATCGGAGCAAGCAAACCCATCAAGGCTATGAAAACTATTATCCCCAATCCCAGAGTGCAGAGAGTATTCCTGAATATTCCCATTCTGAACGCGACGACTTCCATGTCAATCACCGAATCTTATTCGTGGATCTATAATCGCGTAGAGCAGATCCACGATCAGGTTGACTATGACGAACACGACTCCCGAAATGAGCACCAAAGCCTGAACTACTGGAAAGTCCCTCTTGAATACCGATTCGACGAGTAAAGAACCCAAGCCGGGCCAAGAGAAGACGACTTCGACCATTATCGAACCTATTATCAGGTGGTGGATCGAGAGGGAGAAGTATGTTATTATGGGAATCAGAGCGTTCCTCAGAGCATGCCTGAAAACTATGACTCTCTCCCTCAAACCCTTAGCTTTGGCGACTACCACGTAATCCTGCGATAAAGCTTCGAGCAGACAGCTCCTCACGAACCTCGTCTTTATCGCCATGAAGGAGAAGCTCCAAGTTAGAACGGGCAGAATTAGATGTTCTATTCCCCCGTATCCGAAAGCCGGGAGGAGATGCAATTGGACGGAGAATATCCATATCAGAATCAGTCCGAGCCAGAAACTTGGAATGCTTATTCCCAAAAGAGAGAATATCCTGCAGAAGTGATCTATAGCCTTATCCTTACGAACCGCCGATATAACTCCCAAAATCATGGCGAAAGCGACGGATATGGCAAAAGTTGTGAAGAACAGCTCAGCTGAAGCCGGCAATCTCTGCATTATCAGCTTCGAAACCGGTTCTCCCTCAGTCCAAGATACGCCGAAATCCCCCCTGAGAACGTGCGTAAGCCAGTGGAAGTAGTGAATTAGAAAGGGCTCGTCCAATCCCAACTCCCTTCTTACCTCCTCCACTATCTGAGGAGAAGGTTCAACCCCGTATCTAATTTGAGCGACGAACTCCGCAGGATCGCCGGGAAAGAGGTATAGGAGGGAAAAGGATAGAAGAGAAACTCCAAAAAGTGTGGGAAATATTTGAAGTACTCTCCTGATCAGGTATTTCTTCATGCCCTCACTCCTACGTAGTAGAAGAGGGGCTCTCCGAACGGGATTCCGTTGGGATAGTGGAAGACGTGGTAGTAATCGGCCACGACATTCTTCGCAGTTACTGCGGTCATTATGTCGAAGTAGAGTGGCACAACTCCGTGTTCGTCGTGAATGGCCTTGTAGAATTCAACAAGATACTGTTTCCTCTTCTTCTCATCGAACTCCTTCAGTATCTTCTTGCAGAGCTCTCCTGTCCTATCGCTCACGTATGCGCTCCACTTCTGCCCGGGATAGAACCTCCAGAACATTCTAAGGTAGAACCTTCTGTCCGTTCCCCCTATGTAGTAGAGCCTCATATCGTATTCTCCGGCATCTCTCCTCTGTCTGTATGCTCCGGTTTCGAGAATCTCCAATTTAACGTTTATTCCAATATCCCTCAGTTTCTGCTGGATTAACTGGGCAACGAGAATCTGATCGCTCTGATTCTTATCGACGATCATGTCCACGCTCAAACCTTTGTATCCGTTCTCCTCCACGATCCTCTTCGCCTCATCGGGCTTGAACTCGTATATAACTCCCTGAGCTTTCGCCTCCTTTATTCCCGGAGCATCTTCAATGAACAGGGTCTTTGCTGGAAGAACCTGCTTATCGAATATCTTGATAACGTCATCTCTGTTTATAGCCAAATCTACCGCCTTCCTCAGCTTTACGTCGTTGAAAGGCTCCTTTTTGTAGTTGAATGCTATTATCCAAGTTAGAGGTATGTTCCTCTTGAAAACCTTGAAACCCATACTTTCCAAGACGCTCAACTGGTTTCTCGGTGTGTAGTCGCTACCTCCGTGGATGAAGTCGGAAATAGCATCGACCTGCCCGCCCTTTAGTGCCATAACCCTCGTGTCTTCGTCCTTTATGAACTTGACCACAAATCTCCTGAACTTCGGCTTCAATCCGAATCTCTCGAACCAGTATGGGTTGGGTTCGTATATGGCGTATTGCTCCTCCTTATAGTCTACCGCCTTAAAACAGCCGGATCCTATCGGCCACACGAAATTTCCTTTCGGATCCCCCTCGGGCTTAACCGATTTCGGCGACATTATGCTCATGTGGAATTCGGCCATCTTAGCCAAGTTGAAGAACCCCTCCTCCTTGTATTTTATCGATACCGTGTAGTCATCGACCACTTCAGCACTTTCAAAAGTCTCCTGCCCGAGGGGATGATTCTTTGCGAGCCACTCCACCGTAAATTTCACCGCATCCGCCTTAAGTTCCGTGCCGTCGGAGAACTTTATTCCCTTATTCAGTTCGAACGTTATTATTTTGCCGTCCTTTTCGATCTCCCATCTCTTTGCCAAATAAGGTATGTATTAGTCGTTCTTCAAGTCGTATTCGACGAGCCTCTCCAAAACGTGTATCTTGGGAAAGAATCCTATACCCCACTTTCCACCCTTAAGCCTGTGATCTCTCCCGTATCCCAAGACGAATTCAGCCTTGTATTCCGTTGGAGTTGCGGTTTTTACCGGAGTTTCGGTTGGAGTTACGACGGGTGTTTCCTTTTTGGCACAGCCCAACAGAAGGCTTGCGGAACCCAAAGCTACCAACTTTACGAACCCCCTCCTCGTAAGCATACATCCAGCACCTCACGATCCTTCCATCCACGATCGATTCCGGCGGAGCTCTTTCGCATATCTTTTTAGCGAACTCGCACCTCTCCCTAAAACGGCAACCACTTGGAGGGTTTATCATGCTCGGCTGAAATCCTCTTATAGGCTTTAATCCCCTCGAAGGAAGGGATTCGAGCAAACCCTTGGAATATGGATGGAGAGGTTCCCTGAAGAACTCTTTCGCCGGAGATATTTCCACCACTTCCCCGCAATACATAACAGCGATTCTGTCGGAAACCCGTTCCGCGAATTCCAAGTCGTGAGTTATTATAAGCATGGTTTTGTCGATTTTCTCGAACAGCTCCGCTATGTTCTTCCTCTTAGAGGCATCCAATCCCTTAGTCGGTTCGTCAGCTATGAGAAATTCCGGATCAGCCGAGATTCCCATTGCTACGAGAACCCTCTGCCTCATCCCACCGCTGAACTGGTGGGGGTAGTCGGAGATCCTACCTCTTCCCATTCCGAAGAACTCGAACATCCTTGCAACCTTCAGCAGAGCTGATTTTTTGTCAGTTTTGAAGTGCTCCATAACCGGTTCCGCACACTGTAATCCGACGGTAAGAACGGGATTTAGAGAACTCTGGCTCTGAGGAATCCAGGCTATCTTCCTCCCCCTTATCCTCCTCATCTCCTCCTCCCCAAGTTCAAGCAGATTTCTGCCCTCGAATATTATTCTACCGCTCACGTGGGCGTTCTTGGGGAGGAGTCTGAGAATTGATTGGGCTAAAACTGATTTCCCGCTACCGCTCTCCCCTATTAGCGTGAACTTCTCTCCCCTTTCAACTTCGAAGCTCACTCCATCCACAGCCCTAACGACTCCAAATTCGGTTTTTAAGTGAACTTTCAACTCCTCAATTTTTAGTAGATAATACCGACAGTAGTGTTGTGAATAACTATTAATATTCATTGGATACAAAATATTAAACTTTATTATTTATTATTTATTTTTTCTTCGCTGATGACTACACGCAGTGTCTAAGTGCTAACTACCATAAGCTTAAGCAACAACGTTTTTTACTTTTTAAAACAAATACTATTTTATGTATCCTACGATTAAGTTTGGAAACATTGAAAAAAAACCCGATGTTAGGATGGTTGCCGATTTAAAACCAGTTTTAATGACGCCAATAGATGAGAATTTTCCAGCTTACTACATGTACAGAGATCTATATAAAAACGAAGAAGAGGGGGAAATAATAAGGAAATTTGATTTGAGATATGATATAACTGTAATTCCCCCTGCAAAAATTGGAATTGAGTTTATAAAGACTTTTGGGCACTATCATCCGAAGAAAAATAAAGTAAGTTATCCAGAAATATATGAAGTTCTTGAAGGGGAGGCTATTTTCCTTTTGCAAAAGAGAGGTGCAAGAGATTCTGAGATAGTTGATGTTTTAGCCGTTTACGCTAAGGATGGTGATAAAGTCATAATTCCTCCGGACTATGGACATGTAACAATAAATCCATCTGATAAAACATTAAAAATGGCTAATTGGGTATGTAGGTCCTTTTCTTCTATTTATGATCCTTTTTCAAAATTAAGAGGAGCTTGCTATTACTATACTGAAAAGGGATGGATAAAAAACGAAAACTACAAATCTCCAAACATCAGAATTGTAAAACCAATCATTCCAGACTGGCTTGGTATTTCCAAAAAAGAAAGTATGTATTCTCTAATAGAAAATTTAGAAAATCTTGAATTCTTAGTTAATCCTGAATGTGTTGAATACGATGTTTTTGAGGAGGTGTGACATTGATAATTCATCCAATAGATTACAGATACGGCACAAAAGAAATGAAATCTATATGGAGCGAAAACTCAAAAATAAAAAGAATGATTGCCGTAGAAATTGCACTTTTAAAAGCTCTTGCCAAAAAAGGATATTTAAGTGAAAGTGAGGTAGAAAAAGCTGAAAAAGCAGCAGAAAAAGTAACTGTAGAGAGAGTAAAAGAAATAGAAGCAGAGATAAAGCACGATGTTATGGCATTAGTTAAAGCAATATCTGAAGAAGTTGAAAAAGTAAGTCCGGAAGCAGCAAGATGGGTACACTTTGGTGCAACATCAAATGACATAATTGATACAGCTACTGCTACACAGCTAAGAGATTCTATTGAAATACTTGAAAGAAAACTAAAAAAACTTGCAGAACACTTAATTCTTAAAGCTGAGCGATATAAAAAAACAATTTGCTTAGGGAGAACCCACGGTCAGGCAGCTCTTCCCACAACTTATGGCTTTAGATTTGCTCTTTGGGCGGCAGAAATAGCGAGATACATAGAGAGATTGAGAGAATTAAAACCGAGATTGATTGTGGGTCAAATGAGCGGTGCTGTGGGATCACAAGCTGCATTTGGTAGGGATGGTATAGATATTGAGAGAGAAGTCATGAAAATCTTAGGTCTTAAACCAGCTTTGATATCTTCTCAAATAATTCCAAGGGATCATTATTGCGAGTATATTTCTTTTCTTTCAAATCTTTCAGCAACACTCGAAAAAATAGCTACAAACATAAGAATTTTGCAGAGAGCAGAAGTATCTGAAGTAATGGAAAGTTTCGGAGAAAAACAAGTTGGTAGTTCTACCATGCCCCATAAAAGAAACCCCATTGATTGTGAAAATATCTGTGGATTGGCAAGGGTAGTAAGAGGATTTGATGAACCACAAAGACAGAGTTCTATTCTTTGGGAGGAAAGAGATCTAACCAATTCTTCTGCAGAGAGAATAACTCTCGTAGAATCTACAGTTCTAACCGATCACATACTAACTAAGATGATTAAAGTTATTGAAAAACTTGAGGTAAACGAAGCAAAAGCAAGAGAAAATCTTGATAAAGTTGGAAAAGTGAATTTAAGTGAAGCCATAATGGTTGCTTTAACAAGAAAAGGATTGAATAGACAAAAAGCTCATGAACTTGTGAGAGAGGCGGCAATGAAAGTTTATTCTGAAAGTAAAGATTTTGAAGAAGCTTTATTGGAAAACCCTATGATTTCGAGTATGTTAAGCAAGGAAGAAATAAAAGAACTTTTAAATCCAGAAAAATACTTAGGTACAATAGAGCTAAAGATTGAAAATGTAAAGAACTACGTTAAAAGAGTTTTAAATTTTTAATGATTTATTGTAAAATTAATGAACAGTTAAACTAAACAATTTTCAACATCATTATTATGAGTAAAGCTTAAATACACCTCATTACTATAATTAAGTTAGGTGATGTAGCATGGTCAAAATTGTTCATGCCCAAACGGTCCTCCCAGAACATGTATTGGAGGAATTGAAGAAAAAGACTGGAGAGAGTGCGACTAAGGATGCAATAGCCAAGGCAGTTGAACACTACCTAATGTGTCCGTATACTCATGAAGAACCATTAGAAAAGAAACTCGAAGAAGTAATAAAGAAGAAGAGAAAATAAATCACTCTTTTTTTTTGTATTACTGCTAGTAATATTTTATTTCCGAAAATATTTATATACTCTTTTAAATCTCCAGAAAATGTGAAAACAATTAAGGAGATTAATGAAAAAATTAAGGAAGGTAACGTCTGTGTTGTAACTGCTGAAGAAATGAAAAAAATAGTAAGCGAGATTGGGGTTGAAAAAGCAGCAAAAGAAGTTGATGTTGTTACCACGGGTACGTTTGGAGCTATGTGTTCTACAGGTGTTTTTCTGAATTTTGGCCATTCTGACCCACCTATAAAAATGCAAAGAGTATGGTTAAATGATGTTGAGGCTTACACAGGTATTGCTGCGGTAGATGCATACTTGGGTGCAACTCAACAATCAAAAAAAGATGAGGAGTACGGCGGCGCTCATGTAATTGAAGAACTTGTTAGGGGGAAAGAAGTAGAATTAAAAGCAACATCCAAGGGAACGGACTGTTATCCAGCAAAAGAAATTAGAACTGTGGTAACTCTTGAGGATTTGAACTTTGCTGAAATGGTAAACCCGAGAAATGCTTATCAAAGATACAATGCTGCTACAAACTCATCTAATAGAATCCTAAGAACTTACATGGGTACTTTGTTACCCAACTTCGGAAACGTAACTTTTGCTGGATGTGGTGAGATATCTCCCTTACAAAATGATCCTAAGTTTAGGACTATTGGCTTGGGGACTAAGATTTTGCTTTGTGGCGGAAAAGGATACATAATTGGGCATGGAACCCAACATTGTCCGGGTTATGCAACGCTTATGGTTAAAGGAAACTTAAAAGAAATGAGTCCTGAGTTTATGAAGGCTGCTTACATGCCGGGTTACGGCGTTACGATCTTTGTAGGTATTGGAGTCCCCATTCCTGTTTTAGATGAAGAAATAGTAAAATGTTTGATGATTAGAGATGAAGAGATAAAAACAAAAATTATTGATTTTGGAGTTCAGAGAAGAGATAGACCAGTTGTAAGAGAAGTTAGTTATGCTGAGCTTAAGAGTGGTAAAGTGGAGATAAATGGTGAATTAGTTAGAGTTTCTCCCCTCTCCAGCATTTACATGGCAAGAAAAATAATGGAGGAGCTTAAAAGTAGAATAGAAAAAGGCCAATTCTTTTTAACTTCTCCAGTTGAGAAATTAAGCATGGGCGAACCTTTAAAACCCATGAAAATGGCAACAAAACTCGTTAGAAGTGTTATGGATAAACCTGTTTTAATATATCCTGATACATCAGTTGAAAAAGCTGCAAAATTGATGATTGAAAAAGGCTTAAATCACCTTCCTGTAATTGATAAAGAGAAAAAAATTATCGGCATAGTTACATCTTGGGATGTTGCTAAGGCTGTAGCGTCTGGAAAGATAGGAAAAGTTGAGGAAATAATGACTAAGAAAGTTATAACTACAACTCCAGATGAGGCAATTGAATTAGCAGCTAAGAAAATGGAAATGCACGATATATCTGCATTACCAGTAGTAAATAAAGATGGGAGAGTTGTAGGTATAGTGACGAGTGAAGATTTGAGTAAACTTCTTGCGAGGTGATAACTTTGCTTTTAAAGCTTAAATTTAATTCAAAAGCTGTTAGAAAACCTGTAATATCTGCTGTAACTTTAAAAACTTCTGCACTAATTAACATAATAAAAGCTGAAGTAGGTCCAAGAAGGGGAGAATTGATAGTTGAAGTGGATGATGATTTTGCGGAAAAAGTAGAAAAAGCGTTTAGAGAACTTGATGTGGAAGTTTATAGGCTCGAAAGAAAAGTTGAAAGAAACGAGAATTGTGTTCACTGTGGTGCATGTGTAAGTATATGTCCAGTAGAAGCAATAACAATTGAAAAAGACGGAAGAATTGAATTTTCAGATAAATGTGTTTTATGTGGAAATTGTATTAAAGTTTGTCCAGTAAAAGCTTTGGCGTTGTATGAAGTTTAAAAGATTTAAATTTAAACATCTTGAGACATCCATAACTGTGCTGGCTGAAAACGAAGAAGTTTTCAGCAGAGTTATTGAAGCTGTACTCGATGCAAGAAGCCAAGTAGAGAAAGCTATTTTGGAGTGTCCAATTTTTTATACTTCTCTTGAACCAATAGAGTTTGAACTTGATTTACCTGTTGCAAAGAGGATGTGTAAAGCGGCAAAAATTGCTGGAGTTGGTCCTATGGCAGCTGTTGCAGGAGGAATTGCTCAATATGCAGTTGAATCTATTAAAGAAAGTGTAATTATTGATAACGGAGGAGATATAGTAATGAGATGTAAAGAAGCACTTATTGGTATTTTTCCTGTAAACTTTGCTTTAAAACTTGAATTTGAAAAAGAGAGAGTTTACTCAGTTTGTACTTCAAGTGGGCGATATGGACACTCTATAAGTTTTGGGGATTGTGATGCTGCCGTTGTTTTGGCTGAGGACGGTTATATAGCTGATGCTTTTGCTACAGCACTTGGAAACGAAATAAAATCTCATTTTGGTAAAAGTGAGATAGAGGAAGCGATGGAGAACTTCTGGAAAAAAGCTAAAAAATACATTGATGGTATTGTAGTGGTCAAAGATGAGTATATCGGCTTTGTTGGAAACGTAAACTTAGTAGAGGCTAATTATGATGAAAAAATTATTACGATGTAAATGATACTTCTACTAATAGCTTTTTTGTTTAGTTTGCACCAAGTATGTGTTAGAAAGGGTACGTTAAAAGCAAACACTCTTTATGGTACTTTTATCAGCATTGTTACTACAACTCTACTCTTTATTTCTCTATCTGCGTTATTTGTGACTAATTTAAATTTAGTAAAATTAAAAAGTTTCGTTGAATTTGCTGTAATTGCGGGAATATTACATTTTATGCTTGCAAGAGCTTTATTTTATCAATGTATATCGAGAGTTGGAGCAAACGTTGCTGCAACTCTGGCAACCACAAGAATATTCTTTTCAGCGTTTTTGGGATACGTACTTCTTGGAGAGAGTATTGATTTTAAAACTACAGTCATGGCAGTAATGGTGTTCTTAGGTGTTGCAGTTTTAACTTTTAAAGTTGTTTCTGATTTGTATGGTATTTTTTTGGGTGTATCTACTGGTTTCTTTACAGCTTTAGCTTCAGTTTATGCTAAGGAATGCATGCTTACTAATTTTACTACTACTTGGTTGGAAGCGATAGTAGGAACAGCGTTGGGTTATTTTGTTTCCCTCCTTATTTTTTCTGTTTTTTTGATTTTTTATAAAAGTAGTATTGGAAATAGTATTGATGTGAATTTAAAGAACTATCTACCGTTTGTGGTGGGTGGGTTCTTTGTTGGTTTTGGACATTTTTTAAGATATTTGGCTCTCTCAAGCTATAGTGTTTGTACCGTTGAAACTTTTATAAGTATATATCCTATTTTTACATATATACTCTCCAGTATGTTTCTTAGAAGGTCTGAAATATTTAATTTAAGGTTCTTTTTTGCAGCTTTTTTAATTATTGCAGGTGTTGAATTTTACTTGGCTCACTAGTTTCACTGTTGTATAGATTTTTGTAGTGATTTATTACTTCCACTATTTCAGATACTCTCATTATATCGCTCCTTGTAACAATTCCAATAATTCTGCCATTTTCATCAACTACTGGTAATCTACCAATTCCCTTCTCAGTCATTAACTTTAAAGCTTTATCAGCTGTATCATTTGGGGTCAGTACAACTATGTTCTTTGACATAACTTCTCCAATTAATTCACCCTGCTTACTTAGTATGTCGTGTAGAGTAACTATCCCAACAATTTTCCCATACTCATCAACTACTGGATAGCCAAGATGCTTATACTTGAGCATTAACTCTATAACTTGTTCTTTTGGCATATCAGGGGTTACACAAATTGGATTTGGTGTCATTATATCTGAAATTCTAAATTTACTTAGTATTCCTTCAAGAGTAACATGTCTCTCTTCTTCTCCAGCACCTAAGTAAACGAACAAGGCAATAAGTATTAGCCATATATTTGGCATTATTAAACCGAGAATAGCCATTGTTATTGCTAAAAATCTTCCTACTTCGGCTGCAACTTTTGTAGCTTTTATAAATCCCATTTTTTCGGCTAAAATACTTCTTAAAACTCTTCCTCCATCCATAGGGAAAGCAGGTATTAGGTTAAAAGCTCCAAGTATTAAGTTGAAGTACCACATTATGTAGAAAAATCGATCTAAAACGGGTATTGGTATCAGTATTAACAGTATATAGCTAATAAAAGCGATGAGAAAACTACCAATTGGCCCAGCTATCGCCATTAAAAACTCTTTTTTTGGCTCCTTTGGTATTGGATCTATTAATGAAACTCCACCAAATATGAACAGAATTATCCCCTTAACTTTTGAACCAAATTTTATTGCAAAGTAAGAATGACAAAGCTCATGGAAAAGTATGCAAACAAAAAACACTATTGAAGTTATTACAGCCATTGCAAACCTCACATTATTTGGAAAATCAGAATATCCGTATGGTGGTGGCATAATGTAGAAAGCGTAAATTAGGAACGCCAATATAAATATTAGACTAAAATGAACTTTAACATCAATGCCATATATTCTAAAAATTCTTAAAGATTGACTCATACGTTTTTTGATACTCTCCGTAAATTTAAACTTTTGTTAGATTACTTCAAAATAATGCACGTCTTTCCAGAGGATAAGTGGGAAATTCTTGAAAGTGAAGAGAGGAGAAATAGAGAACCACCTGAAAAAATAGTTACAATCCTTAAAAAGATAAAAGATAGATGTATTGCATTTGATATTGGTGCTGGAACTGGTTACTTTACAGAAGTGTTAGCAAAACACTTTAAGAAAGTTTACGCAGTTGAGAGAAGTGAAAAATTAGCTAAAATTTTACATTCAAAGAATATAAAAAATGTGGGTATTATTATTTCAGAAGAACCACTGGAAATAGATTTTAAGATCGATTTAGTTTTATTTGCTGATTCTATACACGAAATTTCTAAAATTGAAGAATATGCTGAGTGGTGTAAGATATCCAAGCACGTTATTATAATTGATTGGAAGAAAGATTCTCCTATAGGACCACCAGTAAGCCATAGGATTGAGAAGGAGAAAGTTATAAAATTATTTAAGAATTTTAAATTTGAAGAGTACGATTTGTATCCTTACCACTATACACTATTTGGTATTTCTGAAGAAAAATATTAAAATGTTAGAACACTTGTTTGTTTCGTGTCAAAGGTAGCAAAAGCAGTGATAACATTGATTGTGCTACTGTACATAATACATCCCGGATATTCAAAAATAGTTGTAGGTATTAGTGCAGATTATACAGTTATATCTAAAAATACAATAAAAGATACATTCACTCTTACCTTTAAAAATACTGGGAAAAACACAACTATGCTAAATATTGAAGTACCCTTATCTCTGTTTCTTGATAATTTTACTGTAAAAGATATACCAAGAGGTTATGTTTGTTATACAGTAAAAAAAATAGGAAATGGGAGAGTACTTATTTTGAGAATATCTAAAACTCTTTCCCCATTTGAGAAGTACAAAGTTATAGTTGATGGAGTGGCAAAAGGTCTTATTGACGATTTGGGAAATGGTGTTTATAGATTTACAGCAGTAGAATATCCAAACTACTTTAATGATTTGAATATACCGGTTGATTCAATAAAAATTAGTATTAATTTTCCTCAGGAACCTTTTTTCGAGTACAGAGTAATTTCAGTTAGTTCTAATTCTGAAATATTTTATAACTCTCTGAATGGCGTAAGTAGGATAGAATGGTATTTTATAAATCCAACTTCTCAAGTAGTAGCATTCGTTCAATTTCAAAAAATACTAAATTTAATGGCAGTTGACGTTTTAGCTGTAATTGTAATCTTTTTAGCATTTATAACTTTACTTTACTTAAATTATCGCTCTGAAAAAAGCTATAAAGAAATGAAAATTTTATTTAGCACTCCTTGGGGAGGGAACTTGGTTTCAAACATAAGAGAGATGTTTGGCAGGGCAAATAAGGAAATACTTATAACATCTCCACACATATACTATACGGATTGGCTAACTGCTGAATTGAAACCTGCAATTGATAGAGGTGTTAAAGTCAGATTAATTACTTGGCCTAGCTATGAGAGGAAAGTTTTTAAGAATGTTGAGGAAGTTAGGGAAGATAGAAAGCAGTATTTCACTTTAAAAAGATTTCTTGAGATGTTTCCTCCAGGAACTGTAAGGCTAAACGACAACATTCATGCAAAAATGGTGGTTGTTGATGAGAAAGAAGTAATGATTACTACTGCTAATTTAACCCAAACTGGGTTGTGGGAGAATTATGAAATTGGATTTCATGCAAAAAATGAAAAATTGGCTAAGCAGGCTAAAAACTTCTTTGATATAGTTTGGAACTCCGAAGATACTATAGAACTTAACGAAACAACAATTCATGCTAAGGAGGCATGGAAAATTATAATGGAGAAAAAGAAAACGAGAGGTGATGTGGATGGTAGTGTATGATGATATTGGTAGTTTTCCATTACCTGAGGGCATAGATAGAAGCTGGGCTGAAGAAAATTTTACAACACCTGAATATGGGGAGATGGTAAGAAGAGCTTTTTTAATGAAGTCTTCAGTAGTTGAATGTCCAAATTATCCTCAATTTAGAGATATGATAAATCAGTTTATGAGTAAAATAAAAAATCCAAAAATGCAGGAAGATGCATACTTAATTTCCAGAGACTTTGCAGTTATTGAAGAAGTAAAAATTATAGCGGAAATGGGGTATCCTGATCCCGTTAGAGTTTGTATTACTGGTCCTTTTGAACTATATTATAGAGAGTTTGGCCCAGTAATCTACGAAGATTTATTAGAGAACTTAGCTAAGAGTGTTTCAAGGTTTGCGGAGTATGCTGTAGAAACTCTCGATGAAGTTTGTTCAATTAGCCTTGATGAACCAAGTCTTGGATTAAATCCTGAACTACAGCCTACGGAAGATCAAATTAACTTAGCTTACGAACCTATGAAATTTGATGTAGATGTTCAAATTCATTTGCACTCCCCTCTATTTTATAGGAAACTTCTTAATGTTGATAACATAGATGTCTTTGGAGTAGAAGCTGCAAAAGACGAAAGTGTTCTTGACATAATAGATGTAGAGGAAATAGAATCAGCTGAAAAGGGTCTTAGAGTTGGAATAGCGAGAACAGATATTGATTCAATATTGGCAGAGTTCAATCAAAAGTATGGGGTAAACGCTTGGAAAGATGAAGAACTTTCTGTGAAAGCTGTTGATGAGATTGAGAACGTAGAAGTTATAAAGAGAAGATTTGAAAAAGCAAAAGAAAAATTTGGAAATCTTTTGAAATACGTTGGACCGGATTGCGGACTCTTTAGTTTTCCAAATCAGAAATGTGCTATGAAACTACTAGAAAATGTTTATACTGCCATCCACGGGGGTGATTAATATATTATCAGATATTAGCTACTTTTTTACTTGTATTGCTACACTTTTTGCAATTATAGATCCCATTGGTAATATACCTTTCTTTATAGCTTTAACAGAAGATTTGAGTGAGGAACTTAGAGAGAGAGTCTCAAAGAGAGCTACTGTAATTGCCGCTGGCTTACTAATAGTAGTTGTTATAAGTGGGGGAGCAGTGCTTAAATTTTTTGGAGTGTCTGTTGATAGTTTACGTATAGCTGGAGGCATACTGCTTTTTATGGTTGCAATAGACATGCTCAAGGGCACACCTTCAAGTGAAAAGTACTTTAAGAAAGGTATGCAGCACAAAGATGTGGATAGTCTTGCAGTATTTCCAATAGCACTTCCAATTTATTCCGGTCCTGGTGCTATAACTGCAGCCATAGTTTTAGCATCAGAAGCAAAAGACTTCATAAAAATGGGATTTTTAATTTTGAGTATAATTTTAATATACATACTAGTGAGATTAACACACATTTTTAGTGAGGAAATAACTAAGATCCTTGGTAGAAGTGGAGCAGATATATTTGCAAGAGTTATGGCTATATTTTTGGCAGGGATTGCCGCTGAATACATCTCTCAGGGTATTTTTGGTGAAATAACTAAGTTTATGAAAAACATAAAAATGATTAGATAACTAAACAAATAATTAAATAATTTAAATTTCTTAATTTTTATTATTTTTATTTTTTAAAGAACTCTCATTACAGATTCCATCACTATTCCTTTTTCAGATAGATCGTACCTAAGTATAGTTTTTGGAACGATCGTTCGCTTGAATTTTATAAACTTTAACCTTCTTTGTATTTCGTTTTCTAACTCTTTTATAGACATTTCTATAACCGCATCTGCGAGATGCTTGATCGTTGTCTCTATCCTTGAGTCGAGCATGCCCTTAGTCATCAAGACAAGAAATACAGATTTATCTCTTTTTGCAAAATCAGAAAAATCTTCTACAAGTTTTATTACGTCGTTGCTTGGATAGTGTAGAAAAAAGTAAGTTAAGTTATTAACGACAACTCTATCGTAGCTATTACTTTCTAATATATTTCTGAACGCATTAAATGGGTCATATCTTTTTTTTAAACATTCCCTAAGTTTTGCAGTAGTTATAACTCTCCCAGAAACAAAATCGAGAAATTCAACGTTTTCGTCAATTTTACTTGCATACTTGTCAGCCATTTCCTTTATATCTTTGATTATATAATCAGCTGGGTCATCAGTTGTTACATACAGTATCTTTTCATCATTTTTAGCACCTTCAATTGTGAAGTGGTATGTAAATATATCTCCTCCTGCTCCCGGCTCCTCTAAAATTAACACAACGCTACTCTCTGGGATGCCACCTCTTAATTGTCCATCAATAGTAACTATGCCTGTTTTGAAACGCTTCACTGACATATATTGTAGGAATATTCTCGCAACTTATAAATTGTTTACCATGTATAACAGTAAAGCATGATAAAGTTTGATGAAAAAGGGTTGGTTCCCGTAGTAGTTCAAGATGCTGAAACTAAGGAAGTTTTAATGTTGGCTTACGCTAACGAAGAAGCTTTGAGAAAAACACTTGAGACTGGTTACGCTCACTATTGGAGCAGAAGTAGAAAAAAACTATGGAAAAAAGGTGAGACATCAGGAAATTTGCAAAAAATAGTAGATATAAGAATTGATTGCGATTGTGATGCTATATTGTACTTAGTTAAGCAGAAAGGAAATGCCTGCCACACTGGAAATTACTCCTGTTTTTTCAGAAAATTTGATTGGAATTGTGAAAAACTTTGAGAGGTGATTGAAATGAAATACGTAGCAGATACAAGTGTACTAATAGATGGCAGAATATCTCAGATGCTTGAAAGAGGAGATTTTGAAGAAGGTAGCACTATAATTATACCAGAGGCAGTTATGGCTGAGTTAGAAGCACAAGCTAATAGGGGCAAACTTACGGGAATACAGGGGTTAGAGGAAGTTGCAAAAATCAGGGAAATAAGTAAATCTAAGGGTATTTTAATTCTTTTTCTTGGAAATAGGCCATCTCCTGATCAAATAAGGTTAGCCAAAGCTGGAGAAATAGATGCTATAATTAGGAAGATAGCTGAAGAGGAAAATGCTGTATTAATAACGAGTGATAGAATCCAATACACAGTTGCAGTGGCTAAGGGTATTGAAGCGATTTACATCAAACAAGAAAAAATAAGGCCAGAGGACACAATAATAATGAGTTACTTTACTGAGGATACTGCAAGTGTACATTTGAGGGAAGGTGTAAAACCTTACGCGAAAAGAGGTAAGATAGGCCAATTAAAATTAGTTGAAATAGGAGATAAGCCAATGACACTACAAGAATTGCAGGAGATAGCTCATGAAATATTGGAAGCTGCAAGACAAGATGAAGAAAGTACGATAGAAATAGAGAGAGAGGGGGTTACGGTAGTTCAACTTAGAGAGTTAAGAATAGCTATAGCTGAAAGACCTTTTGCTGACAGAATGGAGATTACAGCTGTTAGACCAGTTGCCAAACTTAGTATAGATGACTATGGTGTTAGTGAAGAATTAAAGAATAGATTTATTGAAAAACAGAGAGGAATACTAATTTCTGGACCTCCCGGAGCTGGAAAATCTACTTTTGCTGCCAGTGTTGCAAACTATCTAATGGAAAAGGGATTTATGGTTAAAACAATGGAAAGTCCAAGAGATTTAATGGTAAGGGACGAAATAACACAGTACGCTCCTTTAGAGGGGGATATGAGGCTGACAGCAGACATACTTTTGTTGGTTAGACCGGATTATACAATATATGATGAAGTTAGAAAATCCGAAGATTTTCAAGTTTTTGCAGATATGAGACTTGCTGGAGTTGGTATGATTGGAGTTACTCATGCAACCAGAGCAATAGATGCGATTCAGAGAATGATTGGAAGAGTGGAGTTGGGAGTTATACCCCAAGTAGTTGATACGGTCATATTTATCGATGCAGGTAGGATAGAGAAAGTTTATGAATTAAAATTTACAGTAAAAGTACCGCACGGAATGTTTGAAGCAGATTTAGCCAGACCAGTAATAGAGGTAATAGACTTTGAAAGTAAAGAAGTTGAATATGAGATATACACTTACGGAGAACAAGTAGTCGTGATGCCTGTTAAAATGGAAAAAGAAGAAGAGGAAAAATTAAAAAAGAAAATTGAAAGAGTTATAAGCTCTTATGTTTCTGATTACGAAATAGACGTATTAAGCAACAGTAGAGCAGTAGTAAAAGTACCTCCTGATGATATACCTTCTTTACTTGGTAAAAAAGGTAGAAGGATAAAGAAAATAGAGGATACACTTAAAATGGGTATAGATGTTCAACCTATGGAGGAAAAAATTCCTGTAAGAGTAGAAGAAGCAAAAAAACATTGGATATTGCATATAGAGGGTTTTGAGGGGAGAAGAGTTAGTGTTTATGCGGGCGATGAGTATCTTTTTACAGCATCTGTTGGTAGAAAAGGCACGATAAAAGTTAGAAAAGATAGAGATGCCGGAAAAGCAATAAAACAGGCTTTAATGAGGGGTGAAAATATATACGTTAGAGTTTGACCTCTCTTAGGTTTTTCCTAAATAGGCCAAATTTTAATAATTTTGAGTACAAATTTTTCTTATGAAAGTTGGTTTGATAAGGTGTGAAATAGTGTCAGAATTCTGTCCTGCAGCATCTTGTCTTAAAAGTATGAGGGAGAAAAGCGGTGCTTTTGAAGGAATTGATGAGGAGATAGAGCTTGTAGGAGTTATGACTTGCGGAGGATGTCCGGGGAAAAAGGTATCTTCAAAAGTTAGAGCCCTTGTAAACAAAGGAGCGGATACGATAGTTCTTTCTTCTTGCATAAGTAAAGGATACCCAGTTGGAGTAGCTTTTCCATGTCCTAATTGGGAGAATATAGTTAAAGCAGTTAAATCCGTGGCAAAGAAATGTGGAGAGGCTAAGGGTATAGATGTAAAGGTAGTGGAGTGGACTCACTAAATTTTTTTATTTTAACTTATAACAAAATTATTTTATAATTCAGGTAAAGTATTCTTCAATGAGATTACCGATATTTATTAAGTTGGTGTTAACTTCACTGTTCTTCTCAGTATTGAGTTTACTTATTTACCTTGCTATATCTCATGCACCTAAGAAAGCAGTTTTAGCTTATTTATTTTACATGTTTGTCATAGTTGTTGGCATATCTTTCTTTATTGCTGGATCTATTATTAGCCCAATAAATGAATTAAGAAGAGGTTTTGAAGAGTTAATGAAATGGAAACGTGTTGAAGTAGAAGTTAATAGTGGTGATGAGCTTGAAGAATTAGCAAATGCTTTTAATTACATGTCAATGGTTATATTTGAACAAAAAGAAAAGATAAAAAGAAGTGAAGAGAGGTACAGAAATCTCGTTGAAGAAATAAACGATTGGGTGTTTGAGCTTGATGAAAACCTAAAATTCACTTACGTAAGTCCTAAGGTTGTAGATTTTCTTGGTTTTGATATTGGGGAATTGATTGGTAGGAATATAAATGAATTTTTAAATAAAGAATTAAAATTGGGCGATAGGCCTAAGAGAATTGAACTTGAATTTATTGGGAAAAACAAAACTGTTATAGCAGAGGCATCCTTTAAACCATTTTTTTCATCATCCAAAAAATTACGGGGGTATAGAGTTGTTTGTAGAGATATTACTGAAAGAAAGAGAACAGAAAGTAAATTGATGTACTTAGCCAATATAGTTGAAAATGTTGTAGATGCTGTAATTGCTCTCGATACATCTGGTAAAATATTAAGCTGGAATAAAGGGGCTAAGATTACTTTCGGTTATGCTTCTCGTGAAGTTATTGGCAAACATTACTCTGTTCTTATACCAAGTAGAGAACGTAAACTTTGGGAAGAAAAAATAAGATCAGTTGAAAACTACGTTAGATTTGAAAGTTCAGGTATAAAAAAAGATGGAAGGGAAATCAAACTGGACGTAACTTTAACAAAAGTAGCCGGAAAATTTGCAATTATTGCAAGAGATATTACCGAGAGAAAGAAGTCTGAAGAAGAGCTTAGAAAAGCTTACTTAGAATTAAAAGAAAAGACAGTTGAACTAATAAAAAGCAGAAAAGAGCTTGAATATCTTGCAAATATAGTTGAAAACTCAAGTGATGCAATATATTCCGTTAATACCTTAGGCAAAATTACAAGCTGGAATAGAACTGCGGAAAAAATGTTTGGATGGAAAAAAGAAGAAGTAATTGGTATGTACGCAGATGAGCTTTTGCCTGATGAGTTAAAGGGCGAAACTGAACTTATTTTGAAGAAAATACAGGAAGGTATAACTTCTTTAACTTACGAGACTAGGAGAATTAGCAAAAACGGGAAAGTGATCAATGTAGAAGTAACTATTTCACCTACGTATGGGAGTGAGAAGAAAGTAAATGGATTTTCAGTAATTGCAAGAGATATAGGTGCAAAAATAGAAGTTGAAAGTAAAATACTTAGAAGAATTTTGAAATACGATTTGGAAAGAGGAAAAGTGTATTTAACTGATGACGTTCAACTTGCTAAGGATATAGCTGAAGATTATATTAAGTGCGGGTGTAATGTCCTTACTCTTTCAAGATACTTAGAAATAAAAGGTGTTAAAAACCTTAGATTTTCTGAGAGAAAGGGTGTAAACTTTATTTATCCTAACTTAAAGGACATAGAAAAAGCTATTGTCAGTATTCCGGGTTGGAACAATTTAATCTTAGTTGAGCTCGACTATTTGTTAATGAAAAAAGAGTTCCACGAAGTTCTTGAATTTGTTCAGAATCTTAGAGATTTTCTTTACATCGTTGGTAAAGGCACAGTTCTTTTTGTAGTGGATAGTAATTTAGTTGGAGACAAGTTGACATTTTTGGCTAAGGAGTGTGAAATGGTTAAAACAAAGCCAACAAATCTAAGTTTGCCAAATAAGTGTTATGAGATATTGAGACATGTTTACATGCAAAATAGGGTTGGAGAGAATGTCTCTTTTGCGGATTTAATGGACGTCTTTAGAATGTCGAGAAACACTATTAAAAAATATGTAAAACAACTTGAAAATCTTGGATTGGTTAGAGTTAACAAAGATGGCAGGTTTAAAGTTGTGACTTTAACTCAGAAAGGTAAAGAAGTCTTTAACGACTATGAATACGAGTTTGTATAATTTTGACAGTTTTTGACAGTTTTACTGACAACATTGGCATATTGATTGACAGTCATAAACTAACATTGGAGGTGAGTGGTTTTGTCTGATGATGAAAAAGTTGAAGTAGTGAGGGGCATTCAAACACTATGGAAAACAGAGGACTGGTGGGCAGTGTGGATAGCCTTTCTTATAATAGCTTTGGCGGCAATTTTGTACTTCAATGGATCTACTTTAAAACCCTTGGCAGTGTACCCACCAAAATGGAGCTTTACACCGGAAGGATGGGCTAAATTAATCCAGCACTTCCAACAGCATGGCTCTTGGTATCTTGCTAACTATGTATTCTGGCTTGTAGTATTTACTATAAGCAGCGCCATTCTTGGATTTAAGCCAAGCGAATTTGTGCCGTCATTTACATTCGTTTACATTGCATCTATTCTAATAGCGATATTCTCAGCAAACGAAACAGCTCACCACTACAACTTGGAAGCTCCACTGTTTGCACTTATAGTTGGTCTAATAATCGGTAACGCAATAAAACTACCGAGATGGATGGATGCGGGATTCAGAGTTGAATATTATATTAAGACTGGTATAGTTTTGCTTGGTGCTACTTTGCCATTTATGTTGATAGTTTATGCGGGTCCAGTAGCTTTTGCACAAGCTACAACGATAGCTGTGTCGACTTTTGTTACTATATACTTTGTTGGAACAAGAATATTAAATCTTGATAAAAGATTTGCAGCAGTTCTTGGTGCTGGAGGAGCTGTTTGTGGAGTTTCAGCATCTATTGCAATGGCTGCGGCTGTAAGAGCTAAAAAAGAGCACGTAGCAATGGGTATTACGTGTGTTATAGTATGGGCAATAATAATGATATTCATTATACCATATGTTGGCTGGGCTATGCACTTGCATCCCGGAATAGTGGGTGCTTGGGTTGGAACTTCTGAATTTGCAGATGCAGCAGGATTCGCAGCTGCAATGCAGTATGGACTTATGTATCAGGCAAAGTATGGCTTCGGAGCGGATATTGCGATATGGGCTTTCACTCTGATGAAGGTCATAGGAAGAGATATGTGGATAGGCCTCTGGGCATTCGTTATGGCTATAATTGCTACCACAAAATGGGAAGTTGCTGAAAGTGGCCAAAAACCATCTGCAATGGAAATATGGTGGAGATTTCCTAAGTTCGTTCTTGGTTTCTTTGCCGCATCTCTTGTAATGACTGCTATTACTGCAGGCGTACCTCTTGATGTTTATTTGCATAAAATGAAACCACTGTTAATTGGCCCAATAAAGACTATGAGAACTTGGACATTCATATTCACATTCTTCAGCATTGGACTAACAACGAGATTTAGAGAACTTGCAGCTACCGGTAAGAAGCCATGGATAGCATTCTCCTCCGGAGCTATAGTCAATGTAATACTTGGATTCATAATGTCTGTGTATATACTTGGATGGTACTGGTCGAGCATAGGTACTCTTGGTTAAATTTTTTATTTTTTAAACGGAGGGTATTTTATGAAAACGTTGCTTAAAGAATATCCTGACTTATTTTCATTTTCTAAAAATCATGCTGTTTTTGCTAATGGGAATACAATGTTATTTATAAGTAAGGATTGTGTCTGGAAAAATAAATTCTCAACTACTTTTTATAGAGATCCGTATACTGATGTAAAAATTTCGGCTATAAATACAAATGAAAAATATGTGGCTGTTGGAACAAACTTTATGGATGGAAAATTGTACATTTTTACAGACAAAGGAAAAAAATTGTGGGAACAGCAGTTTGCAACAATTGCAAGCTTGGGGTGGAGACCTGAGGATGTTACTAACGTCTCCATAGGAAAGGATGTTGTAGCTGTTACAACCCAATTCATGCATGATTATGTGTATGTATTTACACTTGGTAGGTATAGATTGTTTGAACGTAGATTTGATGAAGATATAATCAATGTTTTTGCTGGGGAAAACATTGTTGTGACGACTGAAGATAGAGTATTTGTTTTTAATAGACAAGGAAAATTAATCCTTGAGGATGAAGGTAAAGTTAATTGCGTTTTTGAGCATTCTGGGAAACTTGTATTCTGTGGGGATGTAAAAAACTCAAAAAACTCAATATATTGTGATTTTGCGGGAGAGTGTGGTAACTACATTTATGCTGTAGATGGTAATATGCTTAAAATTTTAGACGAGAAATTTGGAGAGCTATGGAGTTTTGAAGCAAGCAGTAATATAGTTAAAGTAATGTGTGATAATAGTAAAATATATGTTATGTGTGATGGAGAAATTTTTATATTTTGGAAAGATAAATTAATTTGGAATGCAGAATTTCAGGGAAGAGCTATTGGAATTTGTAGAATTGGAGCTTTTTATTACAACAATGGATTAAATATTATGCCATTTGAAAAATGTTTATCAACAAATTAGTACTATTTTTTTTATGCTTGAAATAAACGGTGTTGAAGTTGAAGATACTTATTGCGAAGCTTTTGAAGGTATATACACAAGGATAATTGTAACTGCAAAACATAGGTGGTTGTTAAAAAAAGCGGCTTACGGAGCAACAGCTCTACCCTCAACTGTTTTTGGAGAATCTGAAGGAGGAGTAGAAAAGTTTCTTACTCCTGAAGAAACTCCCGACGGTAGGCATGGAGCTGTACTTCAAATATGGATTCCAAAAACTAAAAACTTTTATGAAAAACTATTAAGAGAAACTGGTAAGAGAATAAGGCAGGGAATACTTGTTGTACCTACTACAAGAGTTTTCAATGCATGCAATTTATCTGAAAAATTTGATGCAAATTTAAACATTGGAAGGTGTGGTGACGATTATCAGTGGTTTGAAAAAAGATGGAACAGAGAAATGATAATAATACCGATAATGTTTGGAGAGTTTGCTATAGAAAGGTATATCGGTTATTCTGAGGGTGTAGCAGGCGGTAATGTTTGGTTCTTTTGTGATAGTGAGGATTCTGCTTTAGAAGCTGGAGAACTTGCTGTAGAAGCTTTAAGAAATGTAGAAGGTGTAATAACTTCATTCGATATATGTTCTGCAGGATCTAAGGTTGAAACGAAGTATCCAGATATAGGTCCTACAACAAATCATCCATACTGTCCATCTTTAAAGGGTAAGATACCTGATTCAAAGGTGCCGGATGGTGTTAGATCTATACCTGAAATCGTGATAAACGGTATTAACTTAGAATGTGTTAAAAAAGCGATGTACTTATGTATGAAGGTGGCAAGCAATGTTGAAGGTGTTTTAAAAATTTCTGCAGGAAATTACGGCGGAAAATTGGGCAAGTATAAAATCTACTTGAGAGATTTATTAAATGAGGGTCATACATGAAATTTACTCATATAGATGAAAAAGGTAGAGTTAGAATGGTAGATATCACAAACAAAAAAGATGTTTTTAGACTTGCACAGGCTGAAGGTTTTATAAAATTGAAAAGAGAGACAATAGAGGCTATAAAGAAAGGAAATGTAGAAAAAGGAGATGTTTTAACAACAGCAAACATTGCGGCGGTAATGGCTGTAAAGAAAACTTCAGAAATTATACCAATGTGTCATCCTTTGCCAATTACATCAATTAAACTGGACTTTGAAGTTGTAAGTGATGACATAAAAAATGGTATAAAAGTTATTTGTGAGGTGAAAACCACAGCAAAAACAGGAGTGGAGATGGAAGCTTTGACTGGAGTTAGCGTCGCCCTTCTTACTATTTGGGACATGGTTAAGTCTATGGAAAAAGAAAACGGTCAATACCCTGAAACGGCTATAGAATGGATAAAAGTTGTAAGAAAAATCAAGGAAAAATGTTAAAATAGTAATCTAATTTAAGTTTCGAGTATGGGTAGCGTAAAAGATCTCAAAATTTTATCTAATCCCAAGGAGGATAAACCGGGCAGGGGCAGATTCTTTTTTTCAGACAGGTATTCTGTTTTTGATTATGGGGTAATGCCCGATAAAATAGAAGGTAAAGGTAAAGCACTATGTTTGGTGTCGGCATATTTTTTTGAAAAAGCTGAAAAAATGGGGTTTAAAACACATTATTTGGGTTTAGTTGAGGAAGGAAAAATTTGCAGACTAAATGAATTAAGTGAAGCAGTAGATACAATGGAGGTAAAACTATACAGAGTAATAAAACCAATTAAAAACGAATTGGGATACGATTATTCTTTAATAAAAAATGCAAAAAAGAACTATCTTATACCCCTCGAGATAATATATAGAAATGTTCTTCCTGAAGGATCGAGTGTCTTTAAAAGGCTGAAAAACGGCTCTTTATCTTTAAGTCAGATTGGACTTGACCACTACCCTAAACCGGGTGAAAAACTTGAAAAACCAATACTTGATGTGAGCACAAAACTCGAAAGTGAGGATAGATACATAACTTGGGAAGAGGCTAAGGAAATTTCTGGTTTGAGTGATGATGAGCTAAATAATTTAAAGAGTTTAACTCTTGAAATGGACAACATAATAAGCTTAGAAGTTGAAAAATTAGGTATTGAAAACTTAGATGGAAAATTTGAATTTGCTTTGGATGAGAATAGGGAATTAGTTTTCATTGATGCGATTGGCACACCCGATGAATGTAGATTTAGTATTAATAGTGTTCAAATCAGTAAAGAAGTAATTAGAAAGTACTATAGAAAAACGGATTGGTATAAAACAATAGAAAAACTAAAAAGTTTAGATAACAATTGGAGAGAGAAAGCAAAACCACCAAAGTTGCCTGCAGATCTTTTGAATGTTGTGTCGAATATGTATAAAGCCTTCTGTAATGAGGTAACTGGAATTAAATTCTTTGATGTGGATAAACTCTCCAAGGTTGTGAAAGAACTGTTGGAGGTAGTTGAAAAGTACGATATATGAAAGGTGATAGCATGGAAAAAGCTGCTTTAGCTATTGAAGATGGTACTTTTGTTGAGGGATATGCATTTGGGAATGAAGATGATAGCTGGGTTGAAGGAGAGTTGGTATTTAACACAGCTATGACTGGTTATGTGGAAGCTTTAACCGATCCAAGTTATGCTGGACAAATTTTGATGATGACTTATCCACTCATAGGAAATTATGGCGTTTGTAAAGATGACTTTGAAAGTGATGGCGTAAAAGTTGAGGGGTTTGTTGTAAAAGAGCTTTGTAAAAACCCCAGTAATTGGAGAAGTCAAATGAGTGTTGATGAGCTGTTAAAAGAGTATGGAGTACCGGGTATAGAGGGTATAGATACGAGGGCTTTGACAAGAAAAATAAGAATATATGGAGCTATGAAAGCTGTATTGGCAACTGGAGATTATGATAGAGAAAAGATGTTGAAAAGGGCTGTGGAACAACCATCTATAACTGAATTAGACTTAGTGGGAAAAGTTTGCGTAAAGGAGCCAGTTACTATAAACGAAGAAGGAAAGTACGAAGTAGTAATAATTGATTGTGGTATAAAGATGAGTATAGCAAAACAACTCTTAAAAAGAAATGTGAGTGTAACTCTTGTACCTTACAACTATTCAGCTGAAAAAATACTTGAATTAGATCCAGATGGTGTTTTTGTCTCTAATGGGCCGGGTGATCCGTCAAGAGTTAAAGATACAATAGCATGTTTAAAAAAGTTAATTGGTAGAGTGCCTTTAGCCGGAATTTGTCTTGGCCACCAGCTTATAAGTCTTGCACTCGATGCAAAGACTTTTAAGTTAAAATTTGGTCATAGAGGGGCAAATCAGCCTGTAAAAGATTTTGAAACTGGTAGGGTTTTTATTTCAAGTCAAAATCACGGCTTTGCTGTAGATGAAAAAACCCTCCCAAAGAATGTTGAAGTAACTCAAATAAATCTAAATGATGGTACAGTTGAAGGTTTAAAACATAAGGAACTGCCTTTATTCAGCGTTCAGTATCATCCTGAGGCATCACCCGGGCCACATGATACTTACTTCTTTTTTGATAGATTTTTGGAGATGATTAAGACTTTTTAACTTTCTTTTTTGCTTTACTCTTTCTTTTAACGCCCTTCTTTGTGTTAGATGTTCTTTTTGTATTGGATGCCCTTCTTTTTAGCAGTATTACAGATACTCCACCAGCCCCAGCCAATCCAGCAATCATAATTAAACTCTTTAAATCAAACAATCCTTTCTTTGTTGATGTATTTTTTTCAGTTATCTTTTTAACTTTACTTTCAATTTTTTTGCTCGAATTTTTACTTAGATTGTTTGGAACTTTTTTAATACTTTTTTTAATACTATTTTTGATCATTTTATTTTTCGTTTTATTTTTGATACTTTTATTCGAAATAGTTGTATTCAATTCACTTTTTTGTTTTTTTACAAGAACATTTGGAACGTAGTAGTATATGTTATCATCACAAACTGCTATTGCTGAATTTGATATTGCCAATTTTTCAATTTTTTCTGGTGTATTGCTAAACCAAAGTACTTTACCTTCGTTACTTAACAGTGCTAAAAGCTTATTACTTCCAACTGCAGTATAATTAATTGAAACAGATACAATAGCTGGATTCCTAAAATTGACATTCCAAAGGAGTTTACCTTCACGATTAAAAGCACAAACTTTTCCATTATTAAATCCAATAACAAAAATCTTTCCGTTTCCGTCAAATGATATTGGTTTATCTGAAAAACTTTTATTCCATAGTAGGTAACCATCTCTACTAAATAAATAGGCATATCTCATGAATTTCGAAATTACAAAAACTCCGTTGTTTGTAACTTTTAAGTAAACTTCAGGATACGTGCATAGGTTACTAATTCCGTCATATTCCCATATACACCATCCAGTTTTGTATATCCAATTTAGTAAAGTGTTACACGTATATCTCCATGGAAATTTGCCAAATTTTTCAAAATAGTATATCCTCCCTCTAAAATCACTAACAGCAATAAAATTCTTTATAGAACTTACACTTTGAACCCCTATTTTTAATTTATATTTCCAGACTAAACCTCCCGTTTTGTTGAATAAATATATGTCTCCGCTCACAGTTCCAACACTAACGTTACCGTATTTAGTAACGGATATTGCGCTAACAGGATTTTCAACATCCCTACTCCAAAGTATTGTTCCATTTAAAATTAGTAAGCTAACTTTATTTCCATTGGCTATTGCAATGTAATCTCCTGAAACATCCATCATTTTTACTGGAATATTTTTCTTCCACAAAATACCTGAATCGTTTAAGGCTACGAGCTGATTACCTCCATATATAGCTGTTCTTCCAGAAATACCTACTGTATTAGCTTGAAAATTTACTGTAAAGTACTTTGATAAACTTACATTTAAAGCTTTTACAGGACTTATAAGCAACACGACTAATGCTATGATTAGTATTATTCTAACTCTCACAATAATAATGTAACAATGATGATAGTAATAAATTTATCGGATATGTAGGTATATTTGTTTATATTTTTGTTTCTATTTTTGCAAGTTCTTATTCATATTTGATTTGAACAATAAAAACGTATAAAAGTAGAATAGCTCGTTGAAAGTTGATACTAACAAAGGTGGTAGCATGCCAAAAAGAGAAGATATTCAAAAAATAATGGTCATAGGTTCAGGTCCAATAGTTATCGGTCAAGCAGCTGAATTTGATTATTCCGGTAGTCAAGCTTGTAAAGCTTTGAGGGAGGAGGGGTACAAAGTAGTCCTTGTAAACTCAAATCCTGCAACTATAATGACTGATCCGGAAATGGCAGATAGAACTTACATAGAACCACTTACTGCAGAAATAGTGGCAAAGATTGTGGAAATTGAAACTCCAGATGCAATTTTACCAACTCTTGGTGGTCAAACAGCGTTAAATATAGCTGTTCAGCTTGGAGAAATGGGTGTTTTAGAAAAGTATGGGATAGAACTAATAGGAGCTAAACTTGAGGCGATAAAAAAGGCAGAGGATAGAGAACTTTTCAAGAAATGTATGAAAAAAATAGGCATAGACGTGCCTAAAAGTGATATTGCAGAAAATGTAGAGGAGGCTTTATCTATTGCTGAAGAAATAGGTTATCCTGTTGTTGTTAGACCTGCTTTCACTCTTGGAGGAACTGGAGGTGGAATTGCTTACAATAGGGAGGAATTAAAAGAGATAACCTCTCACGGTTTAGAAATGTCAATGATTAACCAAGTATTGATTGAGGAAGGTGTCATAGGATGGAAGGAGTTTGAGCTTGAAGTAATGAGAGACTTAGCTGATAATGTTGTAATAATTTGTTCAATAGAAAACTTTGATCCAATGGGCATTCATACTGGAGATAGTATTACGGTTGCACCCGCTCAAACACTTAGCGATGTTGAATACCAGCTTTTGAGAGATTACTCAATATCTATCATAAGAGAAATTGGGGTTGAAACAGGTGGAAGTAATATACAGTTTGCAGTAAACCCTGAAAATGGTAGAGTTGTGGCAATAGAAATGAATCCGAGAGTTAGCAGATCGTCAGCTTTGGCTTCTAAAGCTACAGGTTTCCCTATTGCAAAAATAGCTGCAAAACTTGCGGTTGGTTATACTTTGGATGAAATACCAAACGATATAACCAAAGAAACTCCTGCAAGTTTTGAACCAACAATAGACTACGTGGTAGTAAAAATACCCCGCTTCGCTTTTGATAAGTTTCCAGCAGCAAAATCAATTCTTGGCTCTCAAATGAAGAGTGTTGGTGAAGTAATGGCTATAGGAAGGACTTTTGAAGAAGCTTTGCAAAAAGCATTAAGGAGTTTGGAAATAGGAATATATGGACTTGAATTAAAGAAAAATATAGCAAGTGCAAATATAGATATTGTTAGATTTATGCTTAGAACGCCAAATGCAGATAGAATTTTTTATATTAAAAGAGCAATTGAGCTTGGAATCAGCGTAGATGAAATATCTAAGCTGACTTGCATCGATAAATGGTTTATAGATAAAATCAAAAACTTGGTAGATTTTGAAAATTATCTTAAAAAATTAGCTAATAATATAAATAATATAAGTGATTTAGATAGCGAAGAAATTAGGAGTGCATTAATCAAAGCTAAAAAACTTGGCTTTTCTGATTTACAACTATCTAAGATATTTGGGTTAAGCGAATCCGAAATTAGGAGTTTGAGGAAAAAATTTGGTATTAGTGCTGTATTTAAAATGGTTGATACTTGTGCTGCGGAATTTGAAGCTAAAACACCTTATTACTACTCTACTTATGAAGATGAAAATGAGGTTAAAAAAAGTGAGAATAGAAAAATAATGATTCTTGGTGGTGGACCAAACAGAATTGGGCAGGGAATAGAGTTTGATTACTGTTGTTGTCATGCTGTTTTTAGCTTAAAAGAAGATGGCTATGAAACTATAATGGTGAATAACAATCCTGAAACTGTTTCAACAGATTACGACACTTCGGATAAACTTTACTTTGAGCCAATAACAAGCGAGGACGTATTGAATATATATGAAAATGAAATGCCTGAGGGAGCAATAGTTCAGTTTGGTGGACAAACACCGCTGAATATAGCAAAGAAACTTGAGGAAGGAGGAGTTAAAATACTTGGTACATCTGTTGATTCAATTGATATAGCGGAGGATAGGGAGAGGTTTAGCGAATTATGTAGGAAACTGAACATACCACAGCCTGAGAATGGTATAGCTTACAGTGTAGATGAAGCTATAGAAGTGGCAAGAAAAATAGGCTATCCTGTATTAGTTAGGCCAAGTTATGTTTTAGGTGGAAGAGCTATGGAAATTGTTTACGATGAACAAGCTTTGATAAGATACATGGAAGAAGCTATAGATGTTAGTCCTGAAAAACCAGTTCTGATTGATAAGTTTTTGGAGGATGCAATTGAGGTTGAAGTTGATGCACTTTGCGATGGGGAAGAGGTAATTATTGGGGGAATAATGGAACATATAGAGGAAGCTGGAGTTCACAGTGGAGATTCTGCATGTGTTTTACCACCTCAATCACTCAGTAAAGAAGTAATAGAGAAAATTATAGATTATACAAGAAAAATGGCTCTTGAATTAAAAGTAGTTGGCCTTATAAATATTCAGTATGCTGTCAAAGATAATACAGTATATGTTTTGGAAGCAAATCCAAGAGCAAGTAGAACTGTGCCTTTTGTAAGTAAAGCAACTGGATTGCCACTTGCAAAAATAGCAGCTAAACTTATGTGTGGTAAAAAATTGAGAGATCTTGGAGTTAAAGAGAGATTAAAGTTAAAGCACATAGCTGTTAAAGAGGCAGTCTTTCCATTTATAAAGCTTCCAGAAGTTGACCCCACTCTTGGCCCTGAAATGAAATCTACTGGAGAAGTTATGGGTATAGACTACGACTTTGGTTTAGCTTATTACAAAGCCCAATTAGCAGCTGGAATGAAATTACCTGAAAAGGGGACGGTTTTCATAAGTGTGAAAAAGTCGGATAGGGAAAAAATAGTAGAAGTTGCCAAAAAATTAAAGGAGCTGGGTTTCAAAATTTTAGCAACTAATGGTACCGCTAAATTCTTAAAAGAGCACGGTATAGAGGCTGAAGTGATAAACAAAATAAGTCAGGGTAGGCCAAACGTTTTAGATGCAATAATTAACAAGAAGATAGACTTAATTATAAACACTCCGAGTGGTAAGGGTGGTAAAACTGAAGGTTACATGATAAGAAGGGCTGCAGTTGATTATGGTATACCATACATAACTACAATTAGTGGAGCAAGAGCGGCAGTGATGGGTATAGAGGCTATAAAAAGAGGAAAACTTTCTGTAAAATCAATACAGGATTACCATAAAGAATTAACGAATTAAATTTTCTGCTATTTCACCGACAATTGGCAGTTTAAACCACTCACCCATGTATGCTTTGTACATGCACAAAATCCAAATTAGAAGTGCTACAAGACCTATTATACCTCTAAATAAAGCGATTAAGAAAATGACTGGAGGTATAAGTAGAGCGAGAGGCACTAAGAAAATACTAAGAGCTATTTTTAGGACGAGCAAACTTCCAAATGCTACTGTAGACTGCATGGCATGAAATCTTACGAATTCACTGTCTTTCTCAAATATTAAAAATATTATTCCTGTAATGAGTCCTAAAAGATAAGTTAAGGCAGCTTCTACGTTTTCTGCTAATCCAATTGATGTTCCCATGGTTGTATTAATTTATTTATAGTAATTAAAATTTACGATTAAAATCAATAAATCAATAAAAAATTAGCTTATATCAATCTTCTTTCTTGCTTTTTCACTTCTCGGTATCTCTATTTCTAATACACCGTTGTTGTAGTTGGCTTTCGCTTTTTCTATTTCAAGTCCTTCTGGCAGTGGTATTCTCTTATAAACTTCTCCATACCTTCTTTCTCTTCTTATATAATTGCTTTTCTTTTCATCAACTTCTTCTTTTCTTGTAGCTCTAACTACTAAATCATTACCTTCCACGTATATCTCAACGTCTTCCTTTCTAAATCCCGGTAAATCTAAAACTACTTTTATTTTGTCTCCTTCATCTATAACATCTGCAGGCATTTCAAACCCAAAACCTCCAAACTCCTCAAAAAGTCTGTTTATTCTGCTTTGTATTCTTTTTAATTCTTCAAAAGGATCGGGTATCATGGCTGTCACCTCCTTTTTTAATTTTTCTTACTAACTACAAGTTAGTAAATTTTTGTATTTAAATATTTCGATAGTATTTCTTTCGAGTATTACTCGGTTAGTACAAGAAATTGAGTTTACTGAAAATAATTTAAGTTAGTTTTAGCAACTTCTAAATATTTCTACAATAAATCTTTACAATGGCATCGGACTTTGCGTCGGGATTTATGAGCGCTCTTTGGTGGTTATTTCTTGTGTGGATAATAGTAGCCCCGCAACTAAGGTATAAGCAACTTGAGCTTGCAAGGAAAAACGTTATGATGAAACTTGGAAAAAAGAGAGGAAGTAATGTTATAACAATGATACATAGGCAGGAAAGTATAGGTTTGTTTGGGATTCCTTTTTATAGGTTTATTAGCATAGAAGATAGTGAGCAAGTCCTTAGAGCGATAAGAAATACTCCTCCAGATAAGCCAATAGATCTCATACTTCACACACCCGGAGGTTTAGTTTTAGCTGCGAGCCAAATTGCAAAGGCTATAAAATCTCACAAAGCAAAAACAACTGTTATAGTTCCACACTATGCAATGAGTGGTGGAACTTTAATCGCTCTTGCTGCTGATGAGATTGTTATGGATCCAAATGCTGTGCTTGGTCCAGTAGATCCACAGTTAATGAACTATCCAGCTCCATCCATAGTTAAAGCTGTTAAGCAGAAAGAACCAAAAGATGTTGACGACGAAACTTTAATACTGGCTGACGTGGCTGAAAAAGCGATAATTCAGGTTAGAGAGTTTGTTTTCGAATTGTTAAAAGATAAGATGGGTGAGGAGAAAGCTAAGGAAGTTGCTAAGATAATGACTGAAGGCAGGTGGACTCACGACTATCCTATTACAGTAGAAGTTGCAAGAGAGCTGGGTTTACAAGTATCTACTGATGTGCCAGAAGAAGTTTACAGGTTAATGGATCTCTATCCACAACCAATGATGCAGAGACAGGGTGTAGAGTTTGTGCCTGCACCAAACAAAAAAGGAGTAAATAAAAATATTTAAAAATTTTATTTTTTACATTATATATAATTTATGGTCGCAATCCCTTTTCCTGAACTTCCCGCTTCTATAATTACTTTTACAGGTTTAGTATTTATTAGGACTTGTGGTGTAGCATATTCAGAACTTGATGCACTCTCACTCAATATTCCAGCGGTCAGCATTAAGTGTGCATATCCGCTTGTGTTTGTGAAAGCAATTCCCATGTAAACAATGTTGTCTTCTGAGTCTATTAAGTAGAAGTTTACTGGTACATTCTTTACACTTTTGCCATTCTTTGTTACTTTAACTAGTATATCATATAAGTAAACTGGGTAATAACTAGAACATCTACATCTACATTTGTGGCAGCCCTCACTATAGTATCCTATCTCTGTACCGTTGGCATGTATAACTTTCAGTTCATAACTGCTACCAGCCTCTTTGTTTGTTACAGTAACATTGAATACAGTTTCATTACTACCGGATGGGGATGAAGGAATGTCTGTTTTTGCGATAACTTTCGTTGATCCGGGTAAGAATCCTTTTAGATAAACCCTGCATATTCCATTGAAGTCTGTAGTTAAGTTAGTTTTGTCTGTTACAGTGTTGTTGTTTGCTAAAATCTTACATACTGAGTCATTTTCAACTTTCACTTCGACTGTAGCATTTTTCATAGGATTTCCGTATTTATCTAAAATTTGCATTGAGACTGAATCTACTTCTCCGGGATTAAGGTATATGTGTTGTGGAGTTACCAATATGGCTGAAACTGAGTAGCTTGAAGTATTGCTTATCGATGTTGTTGGTTGTGTGCTTAGACTCCATGCTGGAATAGCAAGATATAAGCTTCTATTAAACGATATTGTTATATAATTTCCAGAAACTTTTACAGTTGCATCTTTTCCATATATTTTTTCGAGAGTTGTTTTCCACAATTCTGGGTAAAGGGTTTCAAAGCTCAAGCTTAAGTTATAAACTTTCTTTTCCTTACCACTGCTAATCATGTAAAAGTGAAGTGTAACGCTTTCTGCTGCATAAGATGTATTTTTGGATGTGATTATAGGTATATTTATTTCGTTTTTGGAGAAAGCTACCTGACTTAGCATTATAGGTTTTCTATAATTTTTTCCATACTCTATTACTGCTCCATGCTCGTAAGTTATATTTATGGGATTCATGTAGAGGTAGAGAGGAGTCACTACAATTGCGGATGAATTAAACTCTTCTTTTATTGAACTACCATATACCTTATAACTCACTTTTACTTTTTCGGGAACGGTTTTTAAAATACCGTAACTTGCGGAAGGGTTAATGAGGAAAGGATACTGAGGGTATTTAACTCCTGCATGTATTTGGATGGAAGTAGAAGTAGATTTTTGAGTTAGTATAGATGGAATGCTATTCATTTCTGATAAAAGCGTTCTAAAAGTTTGAGCTTCTTTTTGATAATCCCATTGAGGAACGTACTCAGATTGAATGATGCTCATTACCCCAGCTATAATAGCCAAAATTAATATCATTCCTATTATAGGAGATATTGCCTTTGATTTTTGTTTTATTTTCATAATCATCATCCCTAATATTTTTACTATCTTAGTTTTCCTAAACCTTATAAAAAACTTTGGTATTGTTAAAAGATTATGTGTACTCATCCTTAACTCAAATTTTTCTCAACTCTTTTTACATCTATAGCATAACCCTCATTGAGATCTTCCATTTCTCGCCCAGATATTCTTGCAATACCAACTCCTTTCCAGTTCTCTCCAAAAAATCCTACAAGATCTCCCGGTTTAATGGAAAAATCTGCTTTTTTTACCCCTGCTGCAAAAATAGTTCCTTTCGGCTTAAAATCCTCTATTTCTACTTTATATTCCGTTTTTTTGAAAAAATCTGGAATATATATATCAATCATACCTCTTGACACATCAAATCTGGCTACTCTGTTTTTTCCACAAAACAGTTCTATTTCTGGATACTTGCCTTTTACTTTGACTTTGTTCTTTCTACTGTCTATCCAACTAAGTATATCACATCCGAACTGGTAGTTTGAAACAGCTTTGAACATTTCTAAGTACAAATCAAAATGTTTTTCACCCATTTTTTCTACAAATTTTTTAACCTCTTCCAGATCATCTAAGATTATTCCATCTATTCCAGCCATTTTACATGCTCTTTCAAAGACTTTTCTATATCCTCCTGAGACGTAACCTCCTACAATCTCGAAGTTCTTTAAAAGTGAGACCAATTTTTTAGAGACAAACTCCACTTCATCTTCTCCCCAAGAACCAGTAACAGCAACATCGTAATTACATGCTGGATAACATAATTCGAACTCTCTTGGAGTTACAAGAGGAGAAGATATAATTATTTCATTAACGCTTTTATTAATTCCTTTAAGCTTTTGCCTTATCTTGGAATGTGTTTTTGATAGTAAATACGGTTTTTTTGCAGAACATGGAAGTACTAAGGCTACTTTGGTTTTGGGCTCATAAACTTCTTCTACCCTTTTTAGAAAGTACAAAACTTCAGATCTTGAAAAAGATTCTTGAGAGCAAAAAATAGCTTTACTTTTTTTAAATCTTTGAAATGGATGCTCTTTATCCCAACAACCATCAAAAAGTCTTAGGGCTGCTGTGTAAAAAGTACTATGCTTAACTTCGCTTTCTATAAAATTTCTTAACTCTCCTCTCCTTATCAACTCTCTTGTAAGCTTAGCTCTGCTCATCATTAGATTTATGTTATGCTCTTTTAACAACTCTCTATTTTTTAAAACTTCTTCACCCTCTTTTTCACATATACTGCAGTGACAGAAATTTTCTTTTATTTTACTTGCATTGATGTTCCCACTTTCAGTCATAAAAATTCCAAGTTCTGCTGCAAGCTCTGCTAAAGCCGTATCAAAAATGTCCATTCCGAAGTAAGATAAAATCGGTATGTTGTATGCTGTTGCCATTGCTGGAGCGTAAAACACTCTAAATTCTTTGTTATTTAATAAGTAGTCTTTTAAAAGTGATACGAAATCAAAGGGATTATCAAGAGGTGTGTTAAAAATGAAGATTTCACTTTTCACTCTCAAAACTTCAAATCTTCTCTCGTCTATTATTTTAAGTTTTAAAGAAACGCGACTATTCAAATTTTTTAATTTTTCAAAAGGTATAACTCCCGGAGTTTGAAAAGATTCTCCATCTATTTTAACTACTCCAAGTTTTGAAAAGCCATCCCTAAGCTTAATGTTGTAACTCATCATTTGATTCCCTCTCTACAACTATGTTTTTTAATCCTCTTTTTTCAGCCAACTCTTTTATAATGTTCCATCGATTGCTGACTTTAACTATAAATTTTATATTTTTATATTTTTCAGCGTACTTTAAAAAACAATTTACAGCCGTTTTTATAGCCATATCATCAATCAATCCGTCTTCTGGCATTTCAGCATGTCCAGCAGGATAACTCTCTATTAGTTCTGGAAATACTATCCCAAAACAAGGTCTGAGGTATAAATCTCCTTTTAAATTGGAGTACATGTCTGTAACAACCAACTCTTCTTTATCTGGTGGAATGTCTAATATTTTGTTCATGTATCTCTGTATGGCAGGCCTCATCAAACTCTCTATACCAGTATAGAAAAATCTACTTTTTATATTTGGATCGTACGTTTCAATTAACTTTCCGTACTTCCTTATCTGCCTCCATGCTTCAAGCAAGTATGGATGAGCTCTAATTCTATTTTCAACTAATTCAAAAAGGGTTTTACTTCTTATAGCTTGTCTAACTGTTCTTACTTCCTGAAAACTAACATATAAATTATGTTTTGCTAAAAGTTTAGCTCTTTCTTTCTTTTCCATACTTCTAAGTTCTCTTGGAGTATAATCTGAACAGACGGGACATGAGCATGGAAATTCATTTATTTCTTCCAATTTTTCAGTACCTCTGACTGTCATGTATCTATCATCTTTTGCATACAAGGCATAAGCTGCGGAATCGAATAAATCACAACCTAAGGCGGTAGCAATTGAAAACATCATTGGATGTCCCGCTCCAAACAAGTGTACCGGGCAAGATGGGGGTAAAACCGATTTAACTTCGAGTATTGAAGTTACAACATCTGAAAAACGATAAGTGTCAAGTAATGGAACGACAGCTCCAATTGGAAATATTGGCTTTACATCATATAATTCACAAATTTTTTTCACTTCTTCTGCAAACATTCTCCTCATTTTTGGATTTGTTGATCCTTGTATTGGGAATGCAAGCAAATTTTCACATCCATTAAATATTTCTGCAGCCTCTCTTTCTCTTTCAATGGTAATTTTCATATCCTCCAAAATCAACTCCTCCTCAGCATCTGGTGGCGTTGGGATATCCAAAGGAACTACAATATCACTACCTATTTCTTTTTGAAAGTTTAGTATCTCCGAATTTTTTACTTCTACATCACCGTAAACCATTAACTGGTAGCTACCACTATCTGTCATTATTGGAATATCTACACCAAGCAATTTGTGTAATCCTTTATCTTTTGCAATCTCTCTCAGCTTACTTCTGTAGATTATATAAGAATTAGTTATCAGTATCTCAGCTCCCAACTTTTTAATCTCGGAAGGTTTTATGAACTCAATATTTGGATTTACGACTGGCATAAGTGCTGGAGTTTGAACAACTCCATGTGGTGTGCGTAATTTTCCAACTCTACCCAAAACATCTCTATGTGTAACTTCGAAGTGATCTTTTCTCATTTTCTTTATTCCCCCCAATTTATACTTTTATCTTTGCATTTTAATGTAATACTAATCATTAAAATGTTGGGATTACTATGAATTCGAACTACTGAAGTTCGCAAATCGGTAAAAACACTTATATACACTCCCGATGACTTTCAGTGAGATGAAAAAAGTTAGTATTATAGTTGGTGTCGCAATTATAGTGTTTGGCATCATTCTTGCAACATCTTTTAAAAGTGAACTCTGTCCCTACGTTAGTGTAAGTTATGTAGTTTCGAAAGGTAAAGTTAGTAATGTGCAGGTAAACGGTACGATTGTTCCGGGAAGCACAAAAATATTGTCCAACAACACTTTAATGTTTAATTTATCGGATGGGAAGACTCAGATGAGAGTAATATATCACGGCATTTTATCTCACTATCAAGAGGGAATACCAGCAGTTGTAGTTGGTAGCTACTTTGATGGAGTTTTTCATGCAAAAGAAGTTTTGCTGAAATGTCCAAGTAAGTATAAAGTGTTGGAAGAAAATTACTCAACTAAAAAAATCGTTAAAAGGGATTAAAAATGGATATTGGCTATTTGTTTTTAATTGGCTCAACTTTGAGTTTTTGTGCGTCGATTTTATTTTCCTATCTATACACTAAAGGAAAAGCGAAATGGAGTCAGGTTTTAAAGTTAAATTTCTTAGCTTTAATTTTTACAACTTTAGCCTTTTTAACACTCCTCTACTATTTTTTGGTTAGAGATTTCAATGTGAAATACGTATTCTTTTATTCTGATACACATTTGCCCTTAGTTTATACAATAAGTGCTGTTTGGGCTGGAAGGGAGGGATCTCTTCTTTTATGGCTTTTTTATTTATCCATATTTATTTTACTTTCTACACGTAAGGAGGATAAAATATCTGCTTTTGCTAATGTTTTGATGTGTGTAGTAGCTATATTCTTCAATTTTCTATTATTAACATCATCAAATCCATTTGTAAGATTAAATTTTACACCTCCGGAAGGATGGGGGTTAAATCCACTTTTAAGAACGCCGGAAATGGCTTTGCACCCGCCTGCAATATTTCTTGGGTATGCAGGAATGACTGTACCTTTTGCGTTTGCAGTTGCAGCTACATATTATAGAGAGAGCTGGATATTTAGAGTTAAAAAATTCTTATTGGTTGCTTGGGCTTTTCTTGGTCTTGGAATACTTCTTGGTGCTTGGTGGGCTTACAAAACTCTTGGATGGGGTGGTTATTGGGGATGGGATCCAGTTGAGAACTCCTCCTTGTTGCCTTGGTTAACTTCTTCAGCTTTAATTCATGGAATACTTGTTGAAGAGAAAGGGGGAGGAAAAGGTGGTTTAAAGGCAATAAACTATGCTTTTGCTGTTATAACATTTGATCTTGTGATTCTTGCAACATTTATAACGAGAAGTGGTATAATAAGCTCTGTTCACGCATTTGCGAGAAACAAAGAAGCTTATGCCTATTTAATGCTAATATTGTTATCTTCAATTTTTGCTTTTGTAGTCGCTTTAAAAAGGAAAGATATTTTTAAAGGCTATGAGTTAAATCTAAGAGATAGATTAATACAAGTGTGCATTTTAATTTTATCTCTTTCTACTGTAACTGTTTTAATTGGTACACTGACACCACTCTTAATTAGAGCATCTGTAACAAAAGAATTCTACAGGCATATAGAAATACCGTTGGGCACGGCATTAGTCGTATTACTTGGTGTTTGTGTTTTAGCTTATAAAAAAGACTTGAACAAGAAAATAATTAAATCCCTTATTGCTGGATTGATATCAACAATAGTCGTCTATGCAATAACAAAACTTGTTATAGCGTCTATCGGAGCTGGAATATTCTTTTTCTCTCTTTTAAGTATAATTCAAGGATATTCAGCAAGAAAAATAGACCTTAGAAGAGCTGGAGCCATAGCTGCACATCTTGGATTGATTCTTCTTTTTATTGGAGTAATGGGCTCATGGATGTACGAATCGAGTTATACACACATAAGTATGGGTGTTGGGCAAAGTGTTAAAGTTGGTGATTATACGCTCAAATTAAATGGATTTAACGAAGTAAATGGAAATGGTAAATTTTCAGTAATTGCTTACGTTAGCGTTTATAAAGATGGTAAGTTTCTGGGAGTTATGCATCCTAAATTAATTATATACAATTTGATGAGAAATGATAGGATAGTTGCATCTGTTGATATAATATCTCTTCCATTTGAAGACATATACATCGCTATGGGCGGGGTAACTGAAACAGGTATAGCATCTTTTGAATTCTATGTAGTTCCCTTAGTTTCATTTGTATGGATCGGTTCGATTTTAATAATCCTTGGCGGATTAATTTCTGCTCTTCAGAGGGAGAAACATGTTGTTAGAGAGAGTTGATCTATTTAATTTTGAAAAAAATGAAACAATTTTTTTGAAAAAAGTTTGCAAAGAAGTGGAGTCTGTTATAGAATATCCTGCCGTATATGCGGGATCCAGCGATGATGTGGAACATGGGATATTGTTGGGTAATAAGATCATTTTTATAGATTCTCATGTTCCGGAAGTTAACATAAATGGTATAAAAGAAAAGTTAAAAAGTATCTCCGAATTCAGAATAGAAAAATTAAACTTATCTTTTCCAGCTTGGAGATTTTACATAGACATTGGTGAGAAAGTAATTTTGGATTACTGGTGTGCTGACGCAACTGTCTATCTTCCTGAAATAATAGGAGTTTACTTTGTTAAAGTGCCTTTGCCTAAGGAAATAAGAGTGGGAAACATTTGTGATGAAAAAAATTTATTCAAAGCTCTATCCAAGGTTGTGGTTGGCGGTTACTATCTCGAAAGAGAATGTCCAATAAATCCAGAAAAATTTGGATTTAGGCATTTGTTTTCAGGGGAGTTATCTGGTCTATCTATACGTTCCGCGAAAGGCAATCTTTATAAGAAAATTATTTCTTTTTGAATATTTTCTTTATTTCTTCATCCCAGTTCTTTCTCACGTACTCTTTTCCAAGAGACTTTCTATAATTAGCTTTTATCTGTGATTTTGCAACTTCTTCAAGCAATTCGTCATCTGCCGGATCAGAACCCATAATCATACTTTTATTTTTAGGGCTTAAAAACTTGGCTGTTTGCACGAATGTTTTTATACACAAATTTCGGGATTAACAAACACCTTAAAAAAGGAGGGATAATTGTGACGGATAAAACTGTTAGGCAGGGAGACTTCATTAAAATAAGTTATACTGCAAAACTTGAGGATGGAACTGTAATAGATACTACAGATGAAAAACTGGCAAAGGAATATGGATTGTATGATGAAAACGGTAGGTATGGGGATATAGTTATTGTAGTTGGAGAGGGGAATGTTGTAAAGGGATTAGACGAACAGTTAGTCGGTAAAGAAGTAGGTTTTAAAGGGGAGATAGTTGTACCACCAGAGAAAGCGTTTGGTAAATACGATCCAAAAAAGAGAGAACTCGTAAGTTTGCGAAAATTTCCAGAAAGACCTAAACCTGGACAGAGAGTAAGAATTGGTAACAGAGTTGGTACTGTTGAAAGAGTAATAGGAAGAAGGGTTTTAGTAGACTTCAACCACCCTCTCGCAGGTAAAACAATTGTATTCGAAATAGAAATTAAAGAAAAAATTGAAGATTTGGCTGAAAAAGTTAAAGCGCTATTTGTTATGTACACAGGAATGGATGTAGAAGTAGAGCTATCAGATAGTTTGGTGAGGGTAATTACTCCAAAAGGTGCTTCCTTGAACCAAATATTCATATTAGGAAAGTACGATGCGATAAGTAAGGCGTTTAAACTTCTTGATATAGAAAAAATAGAGATCGTCGAAAGATTTACAAAAGAAGAGGAAAAGAAAATGGTTGAAGCAGTTAAAGAAGAATAATATTTTTAATACTTTTATTTTTTAGGATTCCAATTCTATACCTATAGCAGAGAGAAATCTCCTCTTTATAGCTTCAGTTACAAGTTTTCCTAACGCTTCTTTATCCTTTACACTGCCAAATATGCCGAGAGGAATTTGACCTCCTGCAGCGTGTGCATGACCGCCAGCACTACCAACGTCTCCAAACGCTCTTTTAAGTACTTCTCCTATGTTTATTCTAACATCCTTGTTTCTTGCTGAAAGATATATTGTATCCTTTACAACACCAAAAACTAAAACAGTTGAAATACCTTCTAGCCTTAATAGAAAGTCAGCTGCCTGAGGTAAAGCATCTCTGTCATTTATAAATCCTGCAAAACTTATAAGAAAGCTTGAATAAACTTGTCTATTTTTTATTGCAGCTCCAAGCACATCAAGAGTTTCAGTAGATATTGCTGGACCCTCCATCTTTTCTATTAATTCGTGATCAACAAATGGATATAGGTATGCTGAAGCTATAAAGTCTGCTGTTTTTGCATTCTTCTTAAAGTCATCGGTTTCAGTTCTAATTCCAAAGAATAGAGCTGTTGCAAGAGTTCTACTTGGTATTATTTTTAGTTCTTTTAAGTATTCTGTAAGTATGGTTGCCGTAGCTCCTACATCAGCTCTTAAATCCACATATTCAGCTTCTACGTCTTCTACTTGATGATGGTCTATTACTATGTGCAACTTTATGGTTGGTGGAATTGAGTTGTTTGCACCGGGTTTTGATGCATCTACTATTGCAAACTTTGAGTATTCTTTCAAATTAACTTCTTCGGCTCTAACCATTGGTACTTGAAGTAAATTCACCATTGCTTTGTTTTCCTGATGAAATATTTCTCCGTAGTAGAGTATGTCTGCTTCAACACCAAACTTTTTTGCAATCTCCTTTAAAGCCATAGCTGATGAAATTGCATCGGGATCAGGATTGTCGTGAGTAAAAATTCCAAGTTTACCATTACCAACGCTCTCTATAACTTTTTTCAACTTTTTTAGTTTTCTGTACGATTCCATTTTGCTTAAAGCGTTAATTACAGAATTTTTTAGAGCTTCAGATGGAAATATTACAAAATCAGCTCCAAGATTTTCTAACTCTTCTTTTTGTTTGTGATTGTTTGATCTTGTTATTATGAAAACTTCTTTACTAACTTTTCTTATTATTTGGACAGCTTTTTTATTAACTTCAACATCTGGCACAAGTAAAAGTATAGCCGAAGTTTTAGAATAATCAAACTTTTTATAGAGTTTTGGATCTTCAGCGTTACCTACTATTGCATCGTAGTGTTCATCTCTAAGCACTTCTACTCTTTCTTCTGAAATATCTACAGCGAGCACTCTTTTGTTTTTCTTTACAAGTTCTTTTATAACAGCAAAACCTATGGCACCGCACCCTATGACTACGTATTCATGGTCGTAAACTTCAACTTCATTTTCAGCCATTAAAATTCTTAGACTACCGTTTTGTATTTAAAACATTCCAATGAATTAAACGCATGGAGTTAAAAAGTTTGCTTGAAAAAATAGCCAAAAAATATCTTGAAACTGATAAAAAATCTGGAAAATTGTTTTTACTTGCCGTTTTAATGGAGGAAATAGGTGAAGTTGCAGAAGCAGTAAGAAAGGGAGATAAAAAAGCTATTGAAGAGGAATTAGCTGATGCTACGTTTGTTATATTTTGTCTGGCAAACATGTTTGAAGTAAATTTAGAAGATAAAATAATAGAAAAATACTTAATTGGAGATCCATCCAAAAACTGGGATCTTCCGGATTGAAAACTACCAAAATCCCCCTGAAATCAAATTTTTTATTCTATCTGACGTGCTGGCCATGTACTTTTCTATGTAGAGTATGTGATAACCATCTTCAATTCCCGCATACTCAAAGTTGGCTCTTGTAAGTCTTTTAGTATGTTGAATGTACAATTCCATAACTTCTTTGCTTTTAAATCTAAGTTTTGCTCTCTCTTTTAATTTTCCACTTTTATTAACTTCTTCAATACTTCCTATAATCCCATCGACAATCGCTTTCCCAACTCTTTCATACCTTTTAACTCTATCTTCACTATTATCGAGTTCAAAACTCTGAAAACCTTCTCTTACAGCCCTTGTTAAAACAAAATCTCTACCCAAGTCATTAAAATATCTGAATCCATACTCTAAATCAGAGCAATTGCAGTAACTGGTTGTGTATTTTACAGCTTTCTTTTTCATTTCTATGTCTTTTAAAACTATCCCCTCTCTACCCTCTCTATCTAATTCTTTAATTATTTTTATTGATTCCTCAATTAATTTCTCACCACTCCATACACCAAACACTCTTGCCAACTTAAAACCATATTCTTCAGCTATTTTTATTTTTTCTTCAAGACTCATCGGTTCGTTTGTTTTTGAATTTCTTATATCAAAAAGGTAGAAATCAAGTTTTTTACCATATATCTCTTTTGGAACGTGTGGCGATTCAAGCCCTGCTGCTTCACAGCATAACATGAATTCAGGCCAATCTTTAAAAAATTCAATATTAATTAACTCCCTTGCTCTTTCCGTAGTATATGGGCATATATATCCTCTTCGCGTTATTGCGTAGATATTTTTGCCTATTTTCATTATCCTAACATTGTATCCATTTATTTTTTCTTCTACAGCTACTTCACTTTTCTCAAAATGTCTTTTTACGCATTCTCCAAGAACTAAAGTCCTCTTTATTTTTGGAAAACCTCTTGCAATATACACTTTTTCAGATGAAATAGCCAAAAAAGTACCTTCCTCATAAGACCCAAATTTCTTTGATAAAAGGTAGGCATCCGATATATCAGAAAAAAAAGGATGGGGGATATAAGCTTGCTTTAGAATACTTCTTCTATACAGTCTTTTAACTGCTGGCTCGGAAATAGATAAAGCCTCAGCTACGAACTTCATCTTATCTTACATTTATATAAAAATTTAACCATATCTTTTTCAGTTACAATACCTTCCAATCTTTCATCTTTTACTACTAACGCACAACCAACTTTTCTATTGAGCATTCTCCTTGCAACTTCGGACATTGTTAAGTCGGGAGTAACTATTAGGGGGGAAGTGTACGTGGAATTGGATGATATAATTACTGATACTGGTTGAGATAAGGCATCTTTTACATTACCAGTTATGAGTGACTTGAATACTTCGCTACTGAAGTATTTAACTATCATTGGTGTATTAATCCATCCTATAAGTAGTCCATCATCTATTACGGGTAATCTTCTTATTTTTTTAGATATCATTAGCTTCATAGCTTTATCTATCTCAGTATCTGAATTTACAGTAATTACACCTTTGGTCATATAATCTGAAACTTTTCCTTCGAGTTCACACTTGTTTGCGAGATAACTTAGATAGTCTCTCTCAGTTACAATACCCACTATCCTATCTTCTTCATCGATTATTGGAAAACCTCCAATTCCATTTTTCAACATTAAATCGAGCCCATCTTCTATATCACTCGTATAAGATAAAGATAAAACATTCTTTTCCATTATACTTCTTACTTCCTCATTTATAGCAGCTAAATAATTCCCAGAGTATCTGTCTATTATTATTTTGTGTTTATCTCCTCCGCCAAAAAAGTTTATTAAGTCTGTTGCAGTAATTATTCCTTCTATTCTTCTTGTTCCTGGATCTGCTATTGGTAGCCTTCTAAATCTGTAGGTTTTTATTGTTTTTGCAGCAGCCATTATTGTGGTAGTGGGGGGAAGAGTTACAACGTCAGTTGTAGCTATGTTCATTATACTACCGGGCTTTTTTACTTTCATTAACACACCTCTAATTAAATTAGTACTAAGTCATTTTTAAATATGACGTTCATTCTTCATAAGTTTCCGCACAATCTTCACAGAGTTTCATACCATTAACTTCTATTAATCTATCAGATAGCTTTCCGCACCTCTCACATTTTCCACTTAGCTCTTCAACGAAAATTTCAACACTTTTCTCGTTTATAAGTCCCAAAAGTTCTCCTATGTCCATACTTACAGTTAATATGTCTGTATCCGTTACAATTCCTATAAGCTTACCATTATCTATTACGGGCAATCTTCTAACTCCTTTTTTTAGCATTATTCTTGCAGCTTCTCTCACTGAAGTTTTTGATGTAATAGTAATAACTGGACTGCTCATAATATCTTTTAATTTAACTTCTGACGGTAGTTTGTTTTTTGCAATTACTTTGTGTAGTATATCTCTTTCAGTTACAATACCTTTTGGTTTCTCGTTCTCAACAACTACTATACTGCCAACTCCAAACTCTATCATTTTCTTTGCAGCAATATATAGGCTCTCTTCTGGAGATGCTGTACAGACTTCTCTTGTCATTACTTCTTTCGCTGGTATATCTGCATGCATCAGTAACACCCCGAATACCTTTGGTTATGAGTTTTAAAGATTTTTGCTATGTTGTTAAGTTAGATATTTTTACAATAGATAATTGAACATGATGTATGTAAGCATAAGAAATATATAAATATGCTTAAATCCGCTTGAAATTCTACCGCTACTTATAACGCCCGCAATTAGTCCAGACAGTATGCTTACAAGTATTGACACTTCATAAAATATCTTTTTAAATATATTAATATCCATTGATATACCCAAGGCTTGAGAACTCGTATGCAGTGTAGAAAACATGTTGTGTATCAGTATATACACAACAATTAAAAAAACAAAGAAAGACATGTATATTATCACAACGTAAAGCAACATTCCACTCCTTATTTTATTTCTTAACATTATTTCTGCTTCTGCAAATTGTGATATTGTGTTAAAAGCATCTTTAAAGCTTGGAGAAACTTCAAGTATTTTTGCAGATATTGGGATTATTTTGGCAGTTATTTCACTTTTTACTCTTCTTTCAAGCGTAAAAAAAGCCTTAGTTAATGGTTCACCTAACTCTGCTCTCTTCCTTATTAAACACAACTCCTTAGTTAGATCTCCAAAATCTAACTTACTAACTATCTTTAGGCTCTCTATTATTGTTAATCCAGCTTCATTTAACAAAGCCAACTCTTTAAACATAGCAGGAATTTTTTCCTCTATTTTGCGTATTTTAGTATTTCTTATTTCAAAAAAAGTTATAGTTGGTATTGCAAATGCAGAAACGGTTACTGGCATCATAAGCTCTGGAATAAATTTGTAGGAAAAATAACCCACTATAGCAGAAAAAATAATTATATATATTAAAATTATTTTTATATCGACTGTATATATTTCATTTGTGAATGAAGTAACAACTGTTTTAAATAATTTTTTAATTAATCTTCTAAAATTTTTTACTTTGAAATGATATTCTACTTTACCAATTCTAACACTTATTTTATCTTTTATTTCGGATTTTGTGTATTTTGCAGGAGCTATGGGTATTGAAATTTTTAAAATATATATAAAAAATACTGTAGCAATTGGTAAAATAATATATAATACATAAATATATTTATTTAGTAAACTTTCTCCAGTAATCTTCATTACTATTAAAATTATTAGTAAAAATAATGGAAACAAAATAAAAACTGATATGTACGTTTCTGTCATTAAACTTAAAAATTCAAGGTAACTTGCATAACTAATTTCCTCTTGTTGTAAGGTTTCTTTGGACTTGCTGGAGAAATAAGAACTTAGTTTTCCACCACCTTTTAGAATGAAGATAATATCTTCCAATAAGCTTGATAGTTTTTCACTTGGAGTAGTTTCTCTAACGTAATCCATTGCGGATATAAAATCCACTTCAAATTTCTCCACCAATTTTACAATTGTTTCGAATTCTTTACTTAAATCTCTGAACATAAATTTGGCTTCTGCAATTGCTTTTATCATTTCATAAGCTGAAATACCACCAGAAGCCATTCCATGTAGCATATTTATTGCGTAGGGAAGGTAAAGATCAATTTCTCCCTTTCTTTTCGATGAAATTATTTCAGGATATGATAATATCAAAAACCTAACAAAACTTGCAAAAAACAAAGAAAAAAGAATGCAAAATAGAAAAATTATAACTAACCCCACTTTTAAGTTACCAAATGAGTAAAGTTTTATTGTTATATTTTCCAACAAACTTGAATGTGCTTTTATGGAAAATTCTGCTATGAAATTTAGCAGTTTTATTCCTAAGTTTTCTGAAGCATTCAAAAAATTTCTTTTGAATGTTTCAAACAACAAAAGCAATATAGATAAAACAAGAAAAAATGTAACTATTGCATAAAACAGCGATAATGCCAGAAACTCCTGAATTGTAACTGGCAATCTTGCTTTTTCTATATCTTCTCTGAGATGCTTGTACTTACCTTTAAGTACTTTTTTAGAGTAATATCTTATCAATATTTTTGGAGTAAATAATTTCAAGTTTCAAACCCCCCATACTCTTCAAAGGCTTTGTCGGGGTTACTGTAATACTGTTGAATTGCTTTGACAAATGACTTAAACTCACTAACGTTTGCTCTGTCCAGCAGTCTTAAGTATTCTGCTCTCCTTTTTAATTCTTCAATAACCTCATAAACTTCTTTCCCAGATAGATTTGCTATTTTCTCAAGTTTTTTTGAATCAGATTCCTGAACAAATGAATCATCGTAAGGATTCCATCTAAATAAAGGGTTTACAAGCATTTCCTTGCTTGTTGGATCAACTCCAAAAATCTCGCTTACATCTATTGCCCTTCTTTTTCTAACTCCTTTATGTATCCAAAGCGTTTGAACTACGACTGAATCAAGAAACTGAATCATTATTCTTGGAACGTTTAATGGCTCGTTTTCAAGTCTATATATCAGTTGGCTTACACTTCCAGCATGTAATGTTGCATAAGTAGCGTGTCCAGTACTCATAGCTTGGAATAGAGTTAAAGCTTCCCTTCCTCTAACCTCACCCACTATTATATACTCAGGCCTCTGCCTCAAAGCAGCTCTGAGCAAATCGTACATTTCTATTCCTTCTTCTCCAGCAAAACCTACTTTAGTTACTTCTGCTATCCAATTTTCGTGCATAAGTGCGATTTCTCTTGTATCTTCTATGGATACCACTTTGGAGTCAGGAGGTATGAACATCATTAGAGCATTTAATGTAGTAGTTTTACCACTTGCTGTCTCACCAATTACCATAAAGTTCATTTTATTTTCAACAAGCATCCAGAAGTAAGCTATCATCTCAGCATTCATAGTTCCGAACCTCATGAGGTCTATGGGTGTTAGTGGATTAGCTCTAAATTTTCTTATAGTAAAACTCGTCCCTCTGGGAGCTATTTCGCTTCCATAAGTTACTTGTAATCTACTTCCATCGGGCAGAGTAGCATCCAAAAGAGGGTTAGCATGAGAAACGAATTTTCCAGCTTTTTGGCAAAGTACTAACACAAAATAGTCTAATTCATCTTCAGGTATAGCAATGTTAGTGGCCATATTGCCGTGAATTCTATGGAAAATGTAAATTGGGATACCATATCCATCACATGATATATCTTCTATTTGATTATCGTTAATTAGTCCATCTATTACCCCAAAACCTAAAAAATTTCTTATTAGATAATAAATAATTTTAAGTTTTGTGGCACCATCTATCTCAACTGAATAACTGTCAATTAACTTTTCAAAAACGTCAAATATTTCAGAAATCTTATCTTTACTTTCTTCACTTTTGTAGGCTAATATTCTTTTCATATCTGAATATAAAACGTTTGTAAACTCAGCTATATCTTCACTCAAAACTGGTTCAAGTAGAAGGTATCTCTTTCTATTTGTTTCCGGGTTAATAACTATACATACTTGGGTGAAGTATGGTATTATCCAGTATTTTTCCAGCACAATTTCCTCTTTTCTTATTTCGTTCTCCAGTTTTAAGTCTAAATCTGTAATATTTTCTTTGTAAGCTAACTGGACTAATCTTTTATAGTACATTGGTATTTCTAAGTTTAACTGTTCTGAGTTGTTCGCAATCATACTTCAATTTTTAAACTACAGAAATTCTAAATAAAACTTATGTTAACATTATAGCAGGTGTCAAGTTGTGAATGATAGGGGAGTTTCAGTCTTGGTAGGATTTATACTCCTCATGATGATATTAATGTTATTTTTGAGTGTAATTCAAAGTACTGAAGTTCCAAAAATATGTGAAAAATATGAATCTAAGGCTATGAGCAATTATATTTACACTTTTTCGGAGTTATCTGATAATTTGGCTAATGGAAAAAGTTTTGAATTATCGGTAAAGGGTGTAAATTATCCTAATTATCTTTTCTTGATGACCCCAAGTCCCTCATCTTACTCTATTACAACAAAAAACGAAACGATAAAAATGTCTTACCAAGCAATACTGCCAAATGGTTCTACACAAAACATAACTATGACAATTCCAACGAAGTGGATTATTTTAACTCCGGGATTTTACTATTATCCAAATGACAAGCTCATATACGAAAATACTGCAGTTTTTAGAGCTTTAAGAAATAGTAAAATGATCCCAGTTGCCCAACAAAAAATGGTCTTGGGTAGTACAATTAACATTGTTGGGATAATTGGTAGAGATGTGTCGATTTCTTCAACAACTCCTCAAAATTTTTATCTTTCCTTAGTTTCTTCTGGCAATGTTGTAGCAAAAAATGTAACTATTTCTTTTAAAAGTGTAAATCCACCTTATTGGGAAAATTTTGGAGCCAACGTTAGTGGGGATTTAGTTAAATTTAATGTAAGTTATGCTAAGCTTAATTTTAGGATATACAAGTTGGAGTACCCAAAATCATTTATTAAATATAAAATAACGAAGGGAAGAGTTCTTTTGCTGGAGAATAATTACGTTAAACTTACGGAAGGTGAAAGTGTAAATCTTGGAATAAAAGTTGTAGATGAGTATTTTATGCCAATTGAAGGTGTTGATATCAAAGTTAAAGTTAATGGAAATATTGGTTATGTAAGTGCAGATGAAATTAAAACTGGAATAGATGGTATAGCAGAGGTTACTTTTAATGCAAAGACACCGGGTAGCGGAGAGGTAGTATTTCAAACACCCTACGGGAATGTTAGCTATAAAATTAGTGTTAGTGCAACACCTTCACTTCCATCTTCGGGACCGTTTACAGTTAAGTGGTTGAATAAAAATGAACTTGACAGTTACTATGGTAATGAGTGGAATGCAAGTAAAGAAGGTGTTACTAAGTTTTTATCAGTTAGTGTTACATACAAAGAAATACCCATAAACGGCGTTACGGTCAACTTTGTTTCAACAAACTCTTCTGTTGTAGATTTGTTCCCAACTCAGAATACTACAGTTAATGGTGTTACTGGAGTAGAAGCTTATGCAAAGGCTAATGGAAGTGTCACTCTAATTGCATATACTTCTGGAAGTTACGATACATTAAATCTTACCTTAGTGGGAGTACCTTCAATCCCCAATAATTGGTGGAATCCTACTTGGAGATATAGGATTCCGATTAACATAACAAACTATGGAAACAGTTTGTATAACTATCAAATAATGATAGTGCTTAACAGCAATTTTAACTGGAATCACGTTTCAAAAGATGCAAGAGATATTAGATTTGTGGATTCTAACAATCAACTTTTGCCTTACTGGATAGAGTACTGGAATTACGGACAAAAAGCTATAATATGGGTTAAATTAAACGAAATAAAATCGGGAACTACTACGATTTACATGTACTATGGAAATCCTGAGGCAAAAGGTGAAGGATGGCATATAAATCCAGACGGAGGTGGTTGGTACGCTGGAAACGGTTCAAGCGTTTTCTTGTTCTTTGATGATTTTCAGAGCAACGATCTAAGCAATTATTACAGTAACAACATAAATAAGTGGTCTATTAATACTTCAGAAGGTGTACTTTACTCTAAACCGTCTTATTACGATTATTATATGTACGTTCTTAGAATTGGCGATACGACTTACAATAATATAGTGGTTGAAGCTAAGGGAAGGTGGACTAAAGATAATGATGATCTTGGGATAGTTATATCTACGCAAAAGAATTTGGATGTTGGATGGGCTTTGTGGAATGGATTAGGTTCTCCAAAACAACAAAAAGATTATTGGGGATGGGTGGAATATTCTTTTTACCACTCCCCACGGTCGAGATTTACTGGAGGGAACTCAATACCTCAAAACGAGTGGGGATTGTATTCAGTAGTAATCTCAAACAACACAATAAAATATATGCTGGAAAAATACAGTACGTTTACATCTAATCCAAACAGTATTAATTATAAGCCAACTACTTATGCGGGTAAAAAGTATGTTGGCTTATTCTTTTGGGATGATAGAGTTCACGCCCAATACGATTGGGTATTTATAAGAAAGTACTCAGCAAATAAACTAACTGTTAGCTTGGGAGTAGAGCAATCTATAAGTTAGTCCCAATTAACTTCAACTTCCTCAATTCTAAAATCAGGTTTTACTGCTGAATCTTCAATTTTTGTTTCGTATCCGTGTTTGTACATCAACAGTCCTGTGTATGCAATCATAGCTCCATTATCTCCAAGCAACTCTTTTGGAGGTGAATAAAACTTAGCTCCCCTATCTTCACACATAATAGACAGCATCTCTCTCAGCCTCGAATTAGCCCCTACCCCCCCAGCTATCAAAACATCGTTTAAGTCTAAGTAAGCTAAAGCTCTCTCAGTAACTTCTGTAAGCATAGCAAAAGCTGTTTCTTGGAAACTAAAAGCAACATCGTTGATTCTAATACCTGAGTCGTACAATCTTTTAGCTGCAGTAACTAATCCACTAAATGAGAAGTCCATGCCTTTTACGACGTAAGGCAACTCGTAGTATTTACTTCCGCTTTTTGCAAGCTCTTCTATTTTTGGTCCACCCGGGTGTTTTAATCCCATGTATCTTGCTAACTTGTCTATGGCGTTACCAATACCTATGTCGAGAGTCTCTCCGAACACTCGATAGTTTCCTCTTCTAGCAATTATTTGGCTATTCCCTCCGCTAACGTATAGGGTTACCGGATTTTTAACTTTACAAACCCACCTGCCAACTTCTACGTGAGCTAAGCAGTGGTTAACTCCAACGAGGGGTTTTTTTAATTTTAAAGCTAATACTCTCGCAGCAGTAGCTACAACTCTTAAACATGGGCCCATTCCCGGGCCTTGAGAAAAAGATATTACATCTACATCTGAAGGATACAAATTTTTTTCACGTAATTTTAAAAAAACTCTTTTTATTAGAGGGCCAATTCTGTCTGAATGGTGTTGTGCAGCTTCTCTTGGATGGATACCTCCTTTTTCTGGTATATACGGGTCACTCTCTATTAATAAAATCTCCTTTTCAGTTACGACTCCTACGCTTAGATTCCAAGCAGTCCCCTCTATTCCGAGACTTATCATTTTTTGAACTCAGTATATCCACACTTTCCACAAGTCCTTCTATCTTTGTGTTCTGCCAAAAATACTCCTTCTCCACATCTTGGGCAGAACTTTCTCTTTCTTATTACTTTATCCCCCTTAATTTCATAGAATTTTGAAACGCATTCAGCTCCTTTCGCCAAAGCGATCACCTCCTTCACTCTTCACTTTCCTCACTCTCTTCTCCACTTCCAAAATTCCTCTTTATTATATGTTCTCTCTCTATTTTCATCAAATCATCAACACTGTCGTATATCTTTGCATATCCCTTAGCCTCAGTTTTACCGAATTCTGGTTTTATATGATCTATGACAACTCTTTCCACCTCTGCAGAGAATAAACTTGCAATTTTTTGTCTTACATCTGTTCTTGAGGGTGTTTGCCCCTCCTCACTATACTTTAATCTAAAGCGAACTTCCCTTCTTTTAAGTAATGGATTTTGTTTTTCAGATTCCACGAATATCTCCATTTGCCCACCTCCTGCAAGCTTCTACAATCTCATTACCGTTTTTACCATTACATACAACTTTCTCCATCTGTTCCAGGAGATAGAGTATTAGTAATTTTTTCTCTCTTGTCACTTCCACTTCAACTATACCTTTTCCCGGCTGACCATAAACAACAGTAGAACCTAACTTTAATGCACACAAAAGAGGCATTAAAGTTAAATCTTCTTCCCCTTCAACGAAAATTTTCACTTTGTTTCCCTTCTCTATTAGATTGATGGCTTCTTCTATCTTTTCAATTACATTAATTGTTATAGTAGAAGAAGGATTTTTAGCCTTAATTTTAATATAATCTGAAGATAAATCCTCTAATTCTTTGATTTTATTAAATGGTTTTCTTTCACTTTTCCCGTCAAAAACTATTATTTTTGGAAACAATTTTGCTGACAAAAAAGTATAGCTTACGACATCTCCTACACAGGCGTCTGGTTTTCTAACATTTTTCGCATCTAAGAAAACTTTTCCGTACGGTTTTTTCAGTTCCCTTCTTAGTTCTTCGGTAAGCTTTAACATTTATTTCACCCAACTTTTAGAGCGTATTTTCCCGGTATTTTTATTCCAAGTTTTTTTGCAATTAGACTCTTTTCTGGATCTATTACTACTAAGTATCCATACCACTCTTTTGTCAATTTGTTACTCCCGCAATTTTTGCAAACTTCTGTATTTATATTTATAAACTTGCAGTTTCTACAAGCTAATTCAGTCACTTATTACCCTCCTCCATCTTTTTTATTTCTTCTTCAATCCATTTTAGATTTCCAAGCCATGGTTGTCTCATAGTCAATCCTATTTTACTCTTTTCTGGATCTTTCTCTTTAAGACTTAGGGCAACTATCCTTGCTCTAACAAGATCTCCTTCTGTTAAACTCTTTTTTGTCTCTTTTCCTATTAATCTCTTGTTTTTCTCATCATAGACCATATAATCGTCTGTTATTTGGCTCATATGAAGCAAAGCATCGAGCGGTCCAATGGATACAAAGGCTCCAAAATCTACAACTTCTACAACCTGTCCTTCTACTACTTCGTGTAAAATTGGTTTAAAAACTATGGCTGTAAACAAAACATCAAAGTAAACTCCTCCATCTCCCTCAATTATTCTTCCATCACCAATATCATCTATTTTTTCTATACCAATAAGTACTCCGTACTCTCTATCCAGCCTGCCCTCAAACTGCTCCCAAAGCAAGTCTTTTATTACTTCTACTATATCTTCACCTAATCTTGAGGGCGGAACTCTAACAGTATCTCTAACTTTAATTCTCGCGTACATGAGAGATCACCGTAAAGGCGTAAAATGGACAATTATGAAGCAATATAAAATTAACTGAAAAGGTATATATATAGTAGGTTGTTTGCTCACTTCATGGGCGCTAAACTTAGGGCTATTGTTTCGACTTTAATGTTGTTTTTAGGGTTATTTCAGGCTGTTACGGGTATAATTTTATATTCTGCGCCACATGGGAGATATTCTGGAGAACTAATTTACCTTCTATTGCCTAAGAGGGATTGGGTATTGTATCATACTTACACTGGATTTTTGCTTATAGCTTTGGCGATATTGCATTTCTCCTTAAACTGGAAGATGTATGTAAGTGAGTTAAAGAAAATTTTTTAAAACCAATTTTCAAGTGTCATCTGTCTTGCTTCCAAACCTGCACTAAGTTTTTCAACGGCTTTTTCTACTCTATCCTTACTGAAGTTATGTTCTTCGCATAGATACTCTAATATGCCTTCGATATCTGGTTTTTCAAATTTTATTTCATATTTATTAGTTACTGGTGGGCTTAGGAAAAACTCTCTGATTGCTTTTATTTTTTCAACATCCTCGTTTGCTTTTAAAAGTTTTAATGCTTTAAAGATATCACCACACTTTCTAATAATGGATAGGGCTTTTTTAGCACCAACGCCTTTAACTCCTTCGTTGTAATCTGTTCCGACTAATATTGCTACATCTATTAGCTGTTCTCTTGTAATCTTTAATTTTTTCAAATTCTTTTCAAGTTCTATTATTTCTGGTTTTACATCAACGTACACGTTTTTTCCCGGTAACTTTCTTTTACCAGTAATTGCTAAATTTCTAGCTAACTTTGGACTACCAAATAGTAGAGAATCATAATCCTGTGAACCCGTATAGTCAGCGTCACCTTTAACAACTATGTAAGCTGCTTGAGCTTCTCCTTCACTTGGCGCTTGAATTACTGGTATTCCCATTAATTTTAGTAGTTTTATGGACGACTGAATTATGTATTCATCAACTCTCGCTGCAGCTTGAGCGTACTTTTTTGCATCTTCCCCTCTCTCAATAGCTTCTTTCCATTTTTTTTCTGCTTCTTCTCTTCTAATTCTTCTCTCTTCTAATTCTTCTCTTTTGAAATCAGGTGGTTCACCATCAAAAACAAATATAGGTCTAATTCCTTCTTCAACCATGTTTGAAACTCTATATAATATCCCTGAGAGATGAGATGTAATCCTACCTTGAGAATCTTTTAAAGGTGTACCATCTGGTTGCCTTATTATAGATATAAATTGATACAATGTATTGAGAGCATCGATAGCAATCTTTTTTCCAGCAAAATATTCTAATTCTACTGTTTCTTTTTCGAGAATGTCTCCTATGTCAGTCCCCATATATTAAAATTAGTTTGCATGAAATAAATTTTTTCCAGCAGTTAAACTTATTAAAGTAAAAAACTTAAAAACAAATATAGTTAAGGAATCTCATGCTAATAGACAATGAAAAAAAGCTAAAATTTGATGACACTTTTAAGTTCTCCTGTAGTAAAGAACTAAAATGTTTCAACAAGTGTTGTATGAACTTAACACTTATGCTGATGCCCTATGATATAGTTAGATTGAAAAATGCTCTTGGTCTGACATCCAGTGAATTTCTTGAAAAATACACAACTTGGCATATTGGTGCTGCAACTGGATTACCAGTAGTTGTAGTTAAGCAAGTTGATGGTGCCTGTCCTTTCGTAACTTCTGAAGGATGTAGCGTTTATAAGGATAGACCATCCTCCTGTAGGCTTTATCCCCTTGTTAGAATAAAGAAAACTGATGAAGAATACTATCACATGGTTTACGAAGATTTTTGTGAGGGACACAATCAAAATGTAGAATGGACTGTTAGAGATTGGATAGTAAGCCAAGGAGCTGAAATTTACAACAAAATGAACGATATCTTTTCGGAGTTGGTTTTAGGCATATATACTTCTGGAAAAAAATTAAATGGAGAGGAAATAGCTGAATTCTACACAGCTTGTTATGATGTAGATTCTTTAAGAGACTTAGCTGATGAATTTGGATGCAGAAGAAAGGAAGATGACGTTGAACAAATGCTTGAAGGTATAGAGCTTATGAAAAAGAAACATCTGTATTAGCCCCATTTTGGAGTTCTTTTCTCTAAAAACGCTCTTATACCTTCCTTAGCATCATTTTCTTGACTCATTTCCACTATTACATCTATTCCATATAGAAGGGCTTCAAACTCGTTCATACAGTACTGTTTATAGAAAAACTCTTTTCCTTTCCCTATAACATACCTACTAAACTTTGTTAACTTTTTTGCTATACTTCTTACTTCATGTTCCAAGCTTTCATCTGGAACTGCCTTGTTTATCAATCCTATCTTTTCAGCTTCTTTTGCATCTATAAACTCTCCAGTAAATGCCATTTCAAAGAGCTTTTTCATACTTACTTTTTTGCTCAGAACAGCTACAGGTGTCGTGCAGAAAAGTCCAATTTTAACGCCCGGCAAAGAGAATTTTGCACTCTCTCCAGCAAATACCATGTCACATGCAGCAACGAGCTGACATCCAGCTGCAACAGCACATCCATGAACTTGTGCAATTACAGGTTTTTTTATCAGTCTAATCTTTCTAACCAAATTGTAGCAAGTCTCAAACACAACTCTAATGTAATTTTCATCACTCTCTAAGAGCTCTTTTAAATCGTGTCCGGCTGAAAAACACTTACCATTTCCTTTTATAACAACTGCTTTAACTTCTGGATTCGTGGCTTCATCAATAGCATTGCAAAGTGCATTAAGCATTTCAAGAGATAAAGCATTTCTTTTTTCGGGTCTGTTCATAGTGATATATGAAATACCATTTTCTAATTCGTAAATTACTTCTGAATTTTTACCAAACTCTTTCATAATAATTTGTGAAAATTAATTCTATTTATTTCCTACGCCTATTTTATCTACTATTATCTACCATTAAACATTAGAAAAGTTTAAATTAAATACGTGTTTAGCGAATTCTTAGGGAGAGCCGACGACGAGGTGCGGTATATATGCAGCAGCTTGTGGGGGTAAACTTGTTGAGGTTTCTGGATGTGGTGTCCAGAGAAATAGAGAACTTAAAGAAAACATTAGATATGAGAAGAGTAGAGGAACTAATGAATGCGATAGATCAGGCTAATAAAATATTTGTGATGGGAGCTGGTAGAAGTGGATTTGTAGCCAGAGCATTTGCCATGAGGCTGATGCACCTCGGTTATAATGTATATGTCGTCGGCGAAACGATAACTCCGAGAATTGGAAAAGAAGATCTACTTATAACGATATCTGGATCGGGTGAAACTACTTCAGTTATAAACATAAGCAGGAAAGCAAAGGAGGAAATAGGTTCAAAGCTTGCTGCAATAACTCAAAATGAAAATTCTACTCTTGCAAAAATGAGCGATATTGTAGTTTTACTTAGCGGGAAGAATAAATACCAGAGAAAAGATGAATTTGGCAATATAGCTCCATTGGGAACAATGTTTGAGCTTATGGCTATTGTATTCCTCGATGGGTTGGTAGCCGAAATTATGAATATCAAAAGATTAACTGAGAACGATTTAGCAAAGAGACACGCAGTTCTTGAGTGAGTATGATGGCTTTATTGGTTATAGATATGCAAAATGACTTCTGTAATGAAAGAGGTTCTTTGTTTTTGGAAAGAAGTAAGTCTATTATTGAAAACATTGTTAGTGAAGTAGAAAGAGCAAAAGAAAACGGACATTTAATTATCTTCACCCAAGATTGGCATAGAGTAGATGACTCTGAATTTAATTTGTGGCCTAAGCACTGTGTAGAAGGTAGCTGGGGAGCAGAAATAATAGATGAATTAGGGAAACCAGACTACGTAGTTAAAAAAAGAAGATATTCAGCGTTTTTTATGACTGAATTACCACTACTACTATTAGAGAAAAATGTAAAAGAACTAACTCTAATGGGTGTAGCTACAGATGTTTGCGTTATGCATACTGCTATTGATGCATTACAATATGGATACAGTGTAAAAGTTATTAAAAACTGCACTGCCGGAACCAGCAAGGAAAACGAGGAATTTGCTTTGAAACACATGGAAATGCTTGGATGTAAGATCATTTAGTTACTTTAAGATTTAGTTACTTTAAGCATGGGTGTACACCACTTTTGCAGTACTCTTTAAAGTGATTTAGCCACATTGGATCAGCTGGACTATCTTCTACAAATTTAACGAACTTTTTAAGTTGTGTAATAGTCTCTTTGTGTAAAATGTGCTCCATTGTGCAAGCATCTTCTTCAGCCACTTCTTTGGGTACACCTAAGGTAACTAAGAATTTTACTAAGATCTCTCTTCTCTCTCTAACGTTCTTTGCTACTTCTTTACCACTTTTTGTTAATGAAACGAACAATCTTTTCTTGTAAGTAATTAGTCCTTTTTTAGCCAATTTTGATAGCATCTCAGATACACTTGCAGGTTTAACTCCAAGGTACTCAGCTATCTCTTTTACTCTCGTATAGCCTTTTGTACTACTTAAATTGTATATCGCTTCAAGATAATCTTCAGTCCTTCTGCTTAGTTTTTCCATTTTCATATTCTCTCTACTTTTTTTCTACGATTACTTTCATAGCTAATCCTCTTCCTATAACCAATTTTGTTCCGTTAACTGTTATTAGAATTGCACCTCCTGAATTTTTTATAACTCTGACAATCTTTCCCTCTACTATTCCAAGATCCATTAAATTTCTATAGGCTCCAGCGCCACCTAGTATGTCTTTGATAATTCCTATTTCACCATTTTTAAGAGATGATAGTGGAACTCTCACAATTAATTAGGTTAGCCTAAATTATTTAATTCTTTTGGATAACCTAAAATGTGTTATGTTGCCAAAGCTATTTTTGATAACATCAAATATCAGTTTTAGAGCATAGATGCTTATAGCTAAGGCTACAATTAGTGGTATTACTGAATATGTAATACAAAAAAGACCTGTAAGAGCTATGACCATAAACTGAATTTGTATAATCTCTATTTTTTCCACTATTGGATATATGCTAAGTCTAATGAAGTTGTGGGAAACAAATATTGAATAAACGACGATAACAAAAGCTATTATTCCCGTTATTACTTCAATTTCAGGTTTGCAAAAAACATGAAAAGGCAATTCAAAGTTTTTGCAAATAATGTAAATTAAAGAAATGTACAGAGCAACATCTTTTATTCTATCCTTAGCTATACTTCCTGATCGGAGTGTGTAGTATATCCCAAACAGAGAAGTAAGCAACAGCAATAGAACGAAAAATATTCTAATATTTTTATAAATAATATCTGATAAAACGAACAATCCAAAAATTGAATAAGTTATAAATGCACTTTTTACAGGTTCAAGACCTGATATATAGTCTTTTTGAGGTTTAATAGCACAGCCTATCGCTCCTGAGATCATTAAAGTGAGATATAAGACGACAATCATCGTGTTTTACATTTTTTATTAGTATGATAACTATTTCGAAACTCTTTTTTGCAGATTAAATATTCCTTCTATACTGCCCCGGTGGGGTAGCGGATATCCTTGGGGGCTGCGGACTCCCAGACCCGGGTTCAATTCCCGGCCGGGGCGTTTATGGATTTTATTAGCTTTGGTCGATTTTAAAGCTGTTGTAACTTCTTTATTCTTTCCAACGCTTTATCAAACTCTTCAATCAGATAATAAGCTTCAATACCAGCTTTCTTAGCATTCTTAGCCATAACTTTGTCGTTCGTTATCAAAATCGAATGAGTAAGCTTTGCAGTAGCTATGAAGTAGGAGTCCACAGCTCTGCATCCGGTATCTAAGGCTATTTGAAATGCTAACTCTTCTGGATTATCAACCAAACTAACTTTAGTCAATATTTCATCAATGAAACTTAAAACGTCATCTCTTCTGAATCTTCTTGACAACGTTCCAGCCAACTCTATTCTAAATACTTTGGGTTCGTAAATAACCGTTTTTACAGCTTTTATCAATTCTTCGGCTCTCTCCTTCCTCTCCTCATCTTCCAAGAATAGATCGAGCCATACTGATGTGTCTATAATTACCATTTTATCTCCTCTCTTTCAAAAACTTCTCTATATCCTCTTTTCCTAACTTGAACTTCTCTTGATAACTCTTTATTATTTCTATCAAACTCCTTTCTACTCTTATTCTTACTTTCTCTCCTTCCTTTAAATCTACTTTCTCAAGAGGCTTGAAAACTCCATCTACATATATCGCTTCAATTACTTTTACCATAGTAGTTAATCAATTCAAATCTTCAAATACCTTTTGTTGAATTTAACATCAAATACCTTTTGTTGAATTTAGAATCGCTTTAGCTATCTTAAGCGTTACGTTCGCCTCTATCCATGCTGCGATTACGATTAAGATGATTGAAATTAAAGCGAGAGTTAGATATTCTTTTATGTCTTCCTTCGTAAGGATTTGCTCCTTTTTACCAGCTAAATAGCGAACGATTTCATAGGGGATTTTAAAACCTGCTGCTCCTGCTATGATAAATCCTGTGATCTCAAAAACTCCATGTGGTATTGTTAAAACAATTAAACGAGAAATGTCATTGTTAGCCAATGCAAACTTGAAAATCATTCCAAGGTTTATTCCATTTATCAGCAATATGTATATTACTGGAATGATAATTAGCCCTCCAGTAATTTCTATTAGTGTAGCTTTTAAATTATTCGTTAATATTGTATAAAAATTTATTATTATATAAAATTTATCTTTAATAGGATAGGATTCTGGGAGTAATACTCCAATCGCAAATCCAAAACAAAAGATTATAAATGGGATAGCAACTAATGTAACTAATGTATGATCTATATGTATGGTTTTTTTTGAGCTAGCCCCTTATGAATCAGAATGCCACTAATCCCTGCTATCATAGATGACATTACGATTAACTGTTTTACTTTGCTAATGGACGCACCGATAGGTGGTGCACTTAGTAGCACTATTCCAAAACAGACACCAATTGCGAACCCGATTAAAGTTAATACTAAAGTTAATATTTTTTTGTTCGATTTAGCGATCGTAGCAAACAATAATGCCCAAAAAATAGCATATCCTATCGACGTTATAAAGTAGTAGACCAGATCTACTTTCTCCATCTTTAAATACCTCCATATAAAAAATAATATACTTTATTCAATTAACCAATAAGAATGCCCGCTGCAATACCCGTTCCAATTAATCCAACAAGAGCCAAAGCACTAAGTGTTTCTACACCTGACAGCCCAACTGCCAATATTGCTCCAGAATCTAGTGCTATACCACCGCCGATTCTTCCAAGGCCAGCTAGTACATCTCCATTTGCAAGGTATACTAGTCCAATATCTCCAATAGCCATAGGCATCACAGCCATTCCCACCAAGGCAAGAATTGTAGCAATAGCCAAACCCCTAAACAACCATTCCTCCCTACTCACCCCCTTATACGCATACATTCTATCACCACCTTATTCTTGCTTATTGATAACTTTTACCATTCCCAATATATAAAAATTTCCAACACATTATGAATTTATTTATATACTTTTTTTTTTCAACTATAAAAGTTAATTTTCAACAAGTAAAGATAAAGGTTAAGTATTGTG
>JALSLC010000034.1 GCA_026988525.1 Archaeoglobaceae archaeon | reverse complement strand
TCATCTTTTGTTACATCGTAAGCTGCAGATACAGCTATCAACATCAAAATCAAAGCAAATGCAAGTACTGCCACCCTTTTACTCATTTTTTCACCTCTACTTTACTTTAAATAAATTTTTTAAATATTTCAAAAAACGACAAAACGATGGTTATATAAGAGGTTCGATATCTTCGTCAAACAATGTTAGTGTTTTTTCGATTCTCATTCTCTCAGCATCTTCTGCTTCCTCCTTAGCTTCAGCAGCCATTCTTTGCAGTTCCCTAACTCTCGGAACTTCTGTAACGTTTGCTAAGATTACAAGAGCGGCAACGTGTTCAGTCTTTCTTGTTGGATAATCCCCAGCTCTTACTTCAACACCAGCTATTAGTTCCTCAAGCCAGAGCTTCGCCTTTTCCAACCCTTTTCTATCAAGCTGTTCTGGTGGGCCAGCAACTAATACCAATGCTCTTTCAGCACTCTTTGGATTGCATGGGACAGAAAGTCTGCCAAGAGTGGCTCTTCTAACCAAAGTTGCAATTTTTATGGCTTTGTCATCTTCCATTAGGGGCTCTTTCTTTTTACCAAAAGGTAGTAACTTTTTCTTTTTCTTTGACTCTGGCTCAGCAAGGGATGTAGCATAGCCTATGGATGAAATTCCTCCACCTCTTAAGGTGTTTATAACTTCAGAGCTATCTACAACCATCTCTCCAACCATACCTTCTTCAAGTGGTTCTCCAGCTCTCGCTAAAAGAGCTAATCTAACAACTATTTCCCTGTTAATTCTGCTAAAGCTCTCTTTAAGACTTAAACCTTCAAATTTCCAAGCACCGTTGTCAATTAATATAAGGTTATCAACGTACTTTAGTAGAGAAATCATACTTCTCGCAGCGTTTAGAGAGTAAAGCTTACCTTCTTCTGGCGCTGGTAAAATTCCAACTGCGTAAACGGGCTCAGAATACATTTCAGATAAATATTTTGCTAGTACTGGGGCTCCACCACTACCTGTTCCGCCACCCAGTCCAGCTATAATTAGAAAGGCGTCAATTTCGTGGGTCCCTCTATTATCTATTTCGCTCAGTATTGTTTCTATGTCCTCCTGAGCTATTTTTGCTCCAAGCTTATTGTCGGTTCCAACACCATGCCCTTTTACGATGGTTTGACCTATTAAAATTCTATTTTCTCTTGGAACGTATTTTAGACCCATTAAGTCCGTTCTTGCAGAGTTGATCGCAAGAGTTTTAACCTCTATTTTGCTACCTACTTTTTTTTCTCTTTCAAGGAATAAATCTAATATTTTGCCTCCCGCCTGTCCAAATCCCACCATGAAAAATCTCATTATATACTCACCTGCCAAAATTTTATTTTATTGGATTTAAGTATTTCCATAACTTATTGTATTTAATTTATTTCATCTATTTCGTCCATTATATAATCATTCCAATCCCTTTCTTTTAGTAAAATTTCAACCTCTTGTGGTGTTATTATAGGCTTTCTAAACTTTTTCCAATCATCGTATGCAATTCTTGGACAGGCTGTATTCACAAAACAATCACATGAAAAATTTTCTGGCATGAATTCATCAAAGTATATGAGTGTAGTACAGTAACGCTTTTTTAACTTCCTATAAATATTCAATGCCAATTTAAATCTTTTTTGTCCCGGTTTAGATGAAACTGCAACACAGAATTTTTTGCTATCCATAGCTTTGCCTATAAGAGAATACCTATTTTTCAAAAATTTTTCTATATCTTTTTTTCCAAACATCCTAACTTTTCCTTCAAGTGGTGAAATTGCATAAACTTCTTTTTGAGTGTATATTGCTGCGCCTTTTGGATGAAAGCTACCATCTCCAATAAATAGAATAGATTTAGCATTTTTATCAACTGCTTTAAAGTTACATCCAAGAACCAAACCATCTATTCCAGTTCTACCACCCTTTTTAATATATGTATCTATTCCTTTTTTTTCCAGCTCGTATCTTACATCTTCAAGTTTTTTAACGTAAGGGGAAGTTGCTATAAGAGAGACCGATTCAGGTAAGTACTTAAAAACAATATCTACTAACTTTGGTACATTGTATTCAATAGAGTAGTCCACGTAAACTACATTTTCATGTTTCAAAACAGGTGGATGTGCAAAATGTAACAGTACGTCAACGACCTCAATTAAAGAAGTATCAAGATCGCACGACCCATAACTTGGCTTTCCAGAAACTATTACTGTATAACCTTCTTTTTCGATTTTTTTAACTATTTCTTGTGTCCAGTATTTTAAACCATCTGGTAATTGAACACCAACGAGTTTAACTCTTAATTCTTTTAGTTTTTCTAAGGTATTTTTTAGGTCCAATCTATCGAGAATCACCTTGAAATATGGTTAAGGGAAAAAATATATAGCTTTGGTTCAAAGGGTTTTGGGGGTGATTGTCATGGGTACGGTGAAACCCGCTTATATCAAAGTTATCGCAAGGGAATTGTTGAGAAAGTACCCAGATGAGTTTACGGGAGATTTCGATGAAAATAAGAAGAAAGTAATGGAGCTGACGAATATAACAAGTAAGAGAGTAAGAAATAGAGTAGCGGGGTATATAACAAGAAAGATCAACAGAGGGTTGAGCAATGTTTGAAGGTGTGATCCCAGCATTGATTACACCATTTGACAACGAACTTAAAGTTGACTTTAGGGGTATTGAGAAGAACATCGAGTTTCTTGAAAAGCATGTTGATGCTTTTGTTCCTGCCGGTACGACTGGTGAAGCTGCAACTTTGAGCTATCAGGAGCATATAGAAGTGGTAAAGTACGTTGTTGAAGTATCGAAATTACCTGTTATAGGTGGAGCCGGATCAAACTCAACGAGAGAGGCTGTTTTTCTTGCAAAAGAGGTAGAAAAAGCAGGTGCAAACGCTGCAATGCTTGTAACACCTTACTACAATAAACCTAATCCAGAGGGGTTGTTTATTCACTACAAAACTGTAGCTGAGGCTATTTCAATTCCAATAATCATATACAACGTACCTTCAAGAACTGCTTGCAATATTTCACCAGATGTCGTTGAGAAACTTGCAGAAATAGATAATATCATTGGAATTAAGGAGGCAAGTGGAAATTTAAAGCAGGTTTGCGAAATAATAAGGAGAACTCCAGATAATTTCATTGTTCTTTCTGGAGATGATTTCTTAACTTTACCAATACTCTGTCTCGGTGGGAATGGTGTTATAAGTGTTGCAGCAAACGTGGCTCCAGAGTTAATGAAGGAGCTTTATTCAGCTTATAAAGATGGAAATTTGAATAAAGCAAAAGAAATTCACTACAAATTACTTCCGCTGTATTCAGCACTATTCATAGATACTAACCCCATTCCCGTAAAGAAAGCTCTTGAACTAATGGGGATGCCTGCAGGAAAGCCGAGACCACCTCTTGTAGAATTAAGTAAGGATAAGACGGAAAAACTCAAAGAAGTTTTAAAATCTCTCGGTTTAATTTGAATCTTAAAAGAGGGATTTAAAATGATAAGAGTTGCTGTAACTGGTGCAGCTGGGAGAATGGGAAAACTAATAGTAAAAAACGTAATTGAAGATGAAGAATTGGAGCTATCCCAGGCTTTTGATGTAAGAGAAATAGGAAAGGATGCTGGTGAGTTGGCAGGGTGTGGCAAAGTTGGAGTTAAAGTAGAACACTCTTCAGAGTTAAATTCAAAACTTGATGCAGATGTGCTTGTAGATTTTACCAATGCGGATGCAGCTGTAGAAAATATATGTATAGCATCAAGTAAAGGTGTAAAACTTGTAGTTGGAACTACTGGATTTACTGATGAACACTGGAAGAAAATAGAGGAGTGTTGTAAAGTTCCAGCAGTTATTTCTCCAAACTTTAGTGTTGGAGTTAACATATTTTGGGAATTAATAAAAATTGCTGCAAAACTTCTAAAGGGGTATGACTTGGAAGTTGTTGAAATGCACCATAGATTTAAAAAAGATGCGCCAAGTGGTACAGCACTAAAAGCAGTTGAAATTTTAAAAGATGTAACGGGTAAAAGTAAGGTAGTAACCGGGAGAGAAGGCATCTGTCCAAGAAAAGACGAAATTGGTGTTTTTGCTATAAGGGGTGGAGATGTTATTGGAGAACACACCGTATTTTTCATAGGTATGGGAGAGAGAGTGGAAATCACGCATAGAGCTTGGAGTAGGCAAGCTTTTGCAAGTGGAGCAATAAAAGCCATTAAATGGATAAGTAGTATAGATAAAGCTGGAATTTATGGAATGAAAGATGTGCTTGGACTATGAATATTAAAGAAATTGTGAAAAGTAGTGGTAATGGATGTATTTTAAGCATAGTTGTAAATCCCGGATCAAAAAAGAGAGAATTAAGTTATAATGAGTGGAGAAAATCAATTGAAGTTTCAGTTAAATCTCCTCCTAAGGGGGGGAAGGCTAATAGAGAAGTAGAGGAGTTTTTAAAAGAAGTTTTGGGGGCAAAAGTTGAAATTATAAAAGGACATAAGTCAAATCAAAAACAAGTTTTTGTTGAGTTGGGAAAGGATGAATTAATCAACAAACTTGAAAGAATATTAAAATGATAAAGACTGTGCAAGATCTTTTAGAATTTGAAAAAGAACTTGAAGATTTAATAGATATGTGTAACAATGGTGCTGTAATAGTTGTTGAAGGATTGAAGGATAAAAGGAGCTTACGTTTTCTTGGAGTGGAAGGAACAATAATTGAAGCATCAAATAAACCTGCAGATTACGTTGCTGAAGAAGTGTGTAAAATTACAAAAAATGTTTTAATTTTTACAGACAGTGATAGAAGTGGAGTATTACTGAAAAAAAGACTTGTTAGAGCGTTTGTATGTAGAGGAGTTCTTCCCAATACAAAAAAAAGCGAAAAAATGCTACTACTTTGTGGAGTCAGAAGTGTAGAAGATCTTGCAACATCATACCTAAGATCACTTGAAGTTTTGAGGATTTAGCATTTTAAATTTTACATATTAAATTTTACATAATCTGCTTGAGATATTCCAAATCTTCTTTACTTAAGACACCTGTGACTATAATTAAAATTAGATATATTAGTGCTGATACTGAGATAAATGCTAAACCACTTACGAGGTTTGTTAAAACAAATAGTTTAATAGGTAGTATCGATATAATTCCGGAAAGCAAAATTTTTGTCAAAGTTTTTATATCGAAGAATATATCAAACATTTTTTTACATATAATAGACAAAGAGATCCAACCAAATGCATTTGAAACTGCAGTGGCTATTGCTGCGCCTACAATACCAATTTTAATAATTAGTATGTAGTTCAGAACTATATTAATAAACATAGCAGTAGTTGTTATATAAACGGGATATTCCGGTTTCTCCTTAGCGTTAAATATAACACCCCAATATCCAAGAGAGCTTCTCAGTATTAGTATGGATAGAATAACTAAAACTGGAGTGGCTTGAATATATTCAATACCATATACGAATTTTATAAGCTTACCACTTAATACTATGATCCAGAATACCAGTGGTATAGATAATATAGCAGAATATTTAAACACTCTATTGAATGCCCTGTTTAAATCTCTGCCTTCCAATTGAACAAAAACCGGGAATAAAACACATGGAAAAGAAACTATAGCAGATACAGCTCCAACTATGTTGTATGCAGCTCTATAGAATCCAACATCTTTGGATGGTAAAAACATACCTATCATTACAGTATCAATGTAGGTAAAAACGACCCATGTTATAGAACCAATGCTAAGATAACATGCAAATCTTAGAATTCTCTTTTTATTTATTCTTTTTGTTTTGCCTCTAACTACTTCTCCATATTTAGAAAATAAAATTTTTGTTATAATTGCTAAGGATAAAACAGCTGAGATTACATAACCTTCAATAGCTCCTACAACACCAAATCCAATAGATACTAACAATACAACTAAAATCAGTCTTGGAATATGAAAAGAAACTGATCTCAGAAAATTAGCTTTAAAGTCATTTAATCCATTGAATATTGAATTAACAAATCCAGAAATAGAGAAAAAGAAGACAAAAAAAGAAATTATAGCGAGAGGTTTGAATAACAATGGTTTATGGAATACATTTACAGCCAAAAACTTGGAACTAATCAGCAATATAATTGATACGATAAAAGAAAGAGCAAATTTAACTTTACCAAGATACCTGATATATCCTCTAACTAACTCTAAATCTTTTTTGCCATAAGCTTCAGAAATGTATCTGACTGTAGTTGGACTTATACCCAAGTCGGTGAAAGTCATAAGTAGAAAAGCTATGGAAATTGATAGGGAATAAATACCAAAAAGAGATGGTTTTAACACTCTCGCCAAGTATATGGTTAATATTAATCCTGTAAAATTTGCTATTAATGTTGCAGATGAATTGTACACTACGTTTTTTACTATTTTCTTTGCGAGCACACTTTTTCAAGGCATGTATGTTTTAAAATTCATTTACCGAAAAACTTATATAGAACTATACTTCTACCAATATATCGATAAGGTTAACTGAAAGTTAATGATACAAAGTTAGGGGGTGAAAAATATGGCAACTTTGCAGGGGCAGCCTGTATTAATTTTGAAGGAAGGAACTCAGAGAACTGTTGGTAGAGATGCCCAAAGACTAAACATAATGGCTGCAAGAGTTATTGCTGAGG
>JALSLC010000033.1 GCA_026988525.1 Archaeoglobaceae archaeon | reverse complement strand
TTGAGAAATAAATTTTTAAAAAAATTTAATATTTATGTTTAAAACAAATGAGCTTTTAGATTGTTTTTAAAGTCAATGTTTGTACTATAATAAAATCGAAAGTGAGATATATTCATTAATACTCCAATATTTATGCGGGGGATAAAGCCAGCGGTTCTAATTGCAGTATTGATACTTTTGATAACAATTGTACCCATTTCCGCATTCGACCAGTCATGTGGGCTTTGCCACGCTAATATTACAAGAAATTTTAACACTAGCCTTCATCACACAATAGCAGGAATAAGAATTGGCTTTGAAGAAGGAGCAGGGCATTACTTCCACATAGGCTTGCCAAAGTTTTGCTGGAAATGCCACATAGAGAATTGTACTGAATGTCACACATATCACGAAGAAATTCCCAACATGAGTGTTTGCGTTGACTGTCACAGGCACAATACGGGCGTCAATTACGAAGGCTACTTAATCGATTGGAGTCGTAAGGGTCCTAATCCAGATATACACTATGTATATGGTTTAAACTGTACTGACTGTCACAATAGCTCTGAAATTCATGGAGATGGGCATGCATATACATTTAGCTGGTATGCTGTTAAAGTCCGCTGTTTGGATTGCCACGGGAAGAAGAACATGACCGTTCACGGAATAAAGGTTAAACCTTACAATCCAAACCTATTAGTTCACAAATTACACGCGAAGAAAGTCTCTTGTATAGCCTGCCATGCTACTTGGTACCAGACTTGCGTTAACTGCCACTTGGAGACTGGCAAGTATGATTATGTAACTACAAACGAATTTCACCTAATTGTTGGACCGGATGGAAAACTCTATCCTGCAGTGAGGATGGTTGTATCCTACCACAATAAAACATATACAAGCTTAGGATTGATAATGCCTCACACAATAAGTGCAAAGGGAAGGCCTTGTAAAGACTGCCATTGTAATAGCAGTGTTGTCTTCTGTCCAAAGGTGAACTCCATAGTAGGACCACCAGGTGTAGCCTGTCCACCACCAAATATGAACTTAACGTGTCTTGCAGAAAACTACACTTTAATTTCACCAGATGAGAAGATTGCACAACCACCATCCGATATAATTATAGACTTGCACAATCTTGGAATCCCACTTGAAATAAACATAACTCAGCTTGGAACTTTAATAATAACAGCAGTTCTTATTGGTATAGCAATTCACTTTATAAAGCGCAGAATTACTCTTGGGAGGTGGATAGGATGAGCGAGCAGAAAAATTATGAAACTATAGAAGTTCTTAGACATCATTTATTTTATAGGTTGTGTCATTGGGGTATTGTAATAACTGGCCTTATTATTGGATGGACTGGATTGAGATTGGGGAACTTGTATGGCATATCATGGCCAGACATGCAAACGGCTTTAAAAATTCACGTTTACCTTGGGTTCGTCTTTGGATTTCTGTGGATATTGCTCTTTGCTTACGTTGTAAAGCATGAGTGGGAGTGGTTCTCTCCGAGAAGATTTCCTTATGCTATTAAGTTCTTTATTAAAGAAGCTTTAGCATGGACAGGATTGGGACCACACATTGAAGATCCAAGAGGATATGATCCCGAAAAAGGAGAGTACGTTGAAAAGTTAATTCCAACTGAAGTTATGGTTCTATGGATGTACCTATTTATGGCAGCTGTTATGGGGATTACAGGATTTGCTCTCTATTTCAGAGCTCAGTTTGCACCCTTAATAAATTGGGCAAATCAAATAGCACCCATATTTGGTCTTAGCAGTGGAATAATGTTACTAAGAGCAATACACAGACTGTTTATGTATCTATTCCTAATGACGATGCTTATACATGCGTATGCAGTAATAATCTTTGACGTTGTTGGCTCTATGATTACGGGTAAGAGAAGAGAGAGAGTAGTTAAAAGCAGGAGACATAGACATTAATATTTATTTTTTAATATTTATTTTACTTTTTTGCTTCTTGTTTTTTATATTTTATTTGTTTGAATAAAACAAATTAAACGTTTAAACTGTGTAAATAATAAACAATTAAATGGTTTACTGTTTAAGTAACATATATAAGTCGTGGGAATAACTTTTATTGTTGTTAATTAATAGGAGTGATATGGATGCTCGATAAAATTTCTTTCTTTGCACATCTTGTCAATAGTTCAGCTACAAAAAAGACTTTGCAAGGTTTAACTAACTACTGCGAGAAATGTGGAAAAAGTAGGCTTGAGTCTGCTTTAGAATTGTTTGTAGGTGTTAAAAAACCGAGTGAAGTTTGCTGGAAATGTAAACTTGCAGAAAAAGCTTTAGAGCCAATATTGGATTGCGGAGCTAAGGCTTTTAACATTACAATAGACGAAATGAAGGAGAAGTTTAAGGATTCTTATTGGAGAAAGGGTTTGGTTAGTGTTATAAAAGGGTTGGCTTATTTTGGTGTAAGAAAGCCATTTGTACCGGGTGCACCTTTTCAGGTAGTTTGGGATGTTACGTATGCTTGCAACTTGAGGTGTAAACATTGCTATGCTACTGCTGGAAAACCTTTGCCGGATGAACTAACAACTGATGAAGCTATGGACACGATAGACAAGTTAAATAAACTTGGTGTTACGATTATATCTTTTTCTGGAGGAGAACCTCTTGTTAGAAAAGACATTTATGAGTTGATTAGCTATGCTTATGAAAAAGGAATTTACGTTGCTGTAGCGACGAATGGAACGATGATTAGTGAAGATGTAGCAAAAAAAATGAAAGAAGCAGGAGTTGGTTATGTGCAAATAAGCTTAGATGGTACAAAAGAAACTCACGAAAATTTTAGAGGTATTAAAGGTTGTTACGATAGAACTATACAAGGAATTAAGAACTGTGTTAAGCAAGGATTTTTTGTTAACGTTTCAATGACTGTTACAAGCTACAATTATCAAGATGTCGAAGCTGTTATCTCTCTATGCGAAAAGCTTGGAGTAGATTGGTTCATGCACTATAACTTCATTCCCACGGGTAGAGGTAAAAACATCTTAGATAGGGATATAACCCCAGAACAGAGAGAAGAGTTACTTAAAATGCTGTATAGGAAAAACTTTGAAGGTAGTAAGTTAAGTTTACTTTCTACAGCTCCTCAATTTGCAAGAGTTGCTCTCCAATATAAACAAGAAAAAAGCTTCATACCAACTCACTTTTACAACATATCGGCGGGAGAAAGATTAAAAGAGCTTGCTGAATTTATTGGTGGTTGTGGTGCTGGTAGATTTTACATGTCAATTAGGGCTAATGGAGACATTCAACCATGTGTTTTCTTTCCTTTAAAGCTTGGAAATATTAGGGATATGAGTTATGAGGATTTAGAAAAATTCTGGAAAAGTAACGAAGTGTTTGAAAAACTTAGAAATAAAGATCTAATAGAAAGTTGTGGAAACTGTGAGTATAGATACTACTGTGGAGGTTGTAGGGCAAGAGCATACAATTACTTTGGAGATTACCTTAAACCCGATCCCGGTTGCATAAGAAATAAAAAGTACTGGGAAAAGCTAAAAAACATTTAACAACTTAGAAAACTTGGATGGTTAGTATAGCAATACCTTCATCCTCGCTAATCAACGAAAATGATGCTAAAATAAAAGCATATAAAGTTGGGCAAGTAGCAAGAGCTCTTGCAGTGTTTAGGGTAGATAATATATTTATATATAAAGATAATATTTTAGATGAATCAGATTACATATCTACTCTACTCAGGTATGCTGTAACACCACAGTACTTAAGGAAAAAACTGTTTTCTGTAAATTCTAATTTGAGATATGCTGGTGTAATACCCCCCCTCAAGATACCCTCTCACAAGCCAAAAACTTTAAAAACAGGTGAGGTTAGGGAAGGTGTCATAAGATTGGTTGGTCCTGACGGTACGCGATGGGTTGATATAGGTCAAAAAGCCCTGGCACTCCTTAAAGGTTGTGAAAACCTTGAAAGGGGTGCCCGTGTAACCGTCAGGGTCTGTTCGAAGAAGCCGTTGGTGGTTGAGCGTGTAAAACCCCACGAATACTGGGGTTACGAAGTGAAGGTAGTAAAGCTTGAAGAAGTGCTCAGGAATGAAGAAGTGGTTGTGACTTCCAAGCGAGGAACAGTGCCGAGTATCGAAGAAATAAAAAGTCTAAGAAATCCTGTATTCGTGTTTGGTAATCCAAAGGAAGGAGTACAAGAAATAGCGAAGAGATTGAACTTGAAATTAGAAAACGCTAAAATATGGAATTTCGTTCCATTTCAAGGTACTGAGACCGTTAGGTTAGAAGAGGCAATATTTGCGACTCTCTCGATATATAGGTTTGTAAGTTCACATTAAAATTTAGTTTAAAATTGAGCACCGGAAAGGTGGTATGGGATGAAGGAACATAGGCCGAGAAGGGGATCTCTCGCATACAGTCCGAGAAAGAGAGCCAGTAGTATTGTTCCAAGGATAAGGGCTTGGCCCGAATGCAAAGAAACAAGATTACTTGGATTTGCCGGCTATAAAGCTGGTATGACGCATGTTGTGATAGTTGATGATAGAAAAAATTCGCCAACTTATGGTGAGGAAGTTGTAATTCCAGTGACTGTAATAGAAACTCCTCCGATGAAAGTAGCAGGAATCAGAGTTTATAGAAAAACAACCTATGGACTCGAAATTGCGGGTGAAGTGTGGGCAACTAATTTAGATGCTCAACTCTCAAGGAGATTGCAGTTACCTAAGAAAAACAAAGATCCTGAAAAGCTTAAAGAAGTTGGTGGGATATCTGAGGTTAGAGTAATTACATACACTCAACCATACTTAATAACGGGAATACCAAAGAAAGTTCCCGACGTTATGGAATATAAAGTGGGAGGAGATGTTGAATCTGCTTTAGATTATGCTATTTCTAAGCTTGGTAAAGAAATTACAGCTAATGAAGTTTATAGCGAAGGAGCATTGGTTGATGTACTATCCATAACAAAAGGAAAAGGATTCCAAGGCCCAGTAAAGAGATGGGGTGTAATAACTCTCGATGCAAAACACGCAAGAAGCAGTAAACATAGAAGGGTTGGTTGTTTGGGACCGTGGAATCCTCATCACGTTAGATGGACAGTTCCTCAGGCAGGCCAAATGGGATTTCATCAGAGAACCGAATACAATAAGAGGATAATCAAAATTGGTGAAAATGGTGAAGAAATAACACCAGTTGGTGGTTTTCCACACTATGGAGTAGTTAGAACTCACTATATGTTAATTGCTGGTAGCGTTCCCGGTTGTGTTAAGAGACTTATTAGAATTAGAGATGCAATAAGGCCGCCTAAGGTTCAGTATGATGGTGTTAATCTGATTTATGTAAGTACAACATCTAAGCAGGGGAGATGATGATGAAAGCGAAAGTACTTTCTCTTGATGGAAATGTTGTAGAAGAAATAGAGTTGCCTGTAGTATTTGAGGAACCATTTAGGCCTGATATAATCAGGAAAGCTGTACATGCTATACAAAGCCATAGAAGACAACCCTACGGAACCAACCCTCTTGCAGGTATTGACTATGCTGCTGAAAACTGGGGTCCGGGACACGGATATGCGAGAGTACCAAGATTAAAAACGGGAAATAGGGCAGCAAAAGTACCTCAGGCTGTTAAAGGTAGGAGATGTCATCCACCAAAACCCCAGAAAAAATGGGATGAAAAAATAAATAAAAAGGAAATTAAAAAAGCACTAAAATCAGCTATTGCAGCTACTGCAAATCCAGAAATTGTATTGGCAAGAAATCATGTTTTTGAGGGTAGTTTACCAAAAATACTTGTTGACGATTTTGAAAAAATATCAAAAACTAAGGAAGTTGTGTCCACATTAAAAGCGGTTGGTGTCTATTCAGATATAGAAAAAGCGGCTAATAGCAAGAGGTATAGAGCGGGCAAAGGTAAAATGAGGGGTAGAAGATATAAATGTAAGAAGAGCGTTTTGATAGTTGTAAATGAAGTCTCTCCAGTTATTAAAGCTGTTAGAAATCTACCAGGTGTAGATGTGGTTCTTGTTAAGGACCTCAACGTGGAATTGTTAGCTCCCGGAACTCACGCTGGTAGATTGACTGTATGGACGAAATCAGCTGTAAACTTTCTGGAGGGATGGTTATGCTAATTAAATGCTTTCTTGTAACTGAAAAAAGTACTGCAGAATTGGAAAAGAATATCTTGACAGCAATAGTTGACATACATGCGAGAAAACCGGATATAAAGAGAGAAATAGAGAGATTGTTCAATGTGGAGGTAGAAAAAGTTAACACACTTATAACTCCAAAAGGGGAAAAGAAGGCTTACATAAAGTTAAAACCAGATTATTCGGCTGAAGAGCTACTTTCAAGACTTGGTGTATTCTGAGGTGGTGTAAATGGGTAAGCGTATTATTTCTCAAAATAGAGGAAGAGGCACTCCAACATATACCGCTCCATCTCACAAGTATAAAGCGGATTTGAAGCATCTTAAGTTTCAGGATGAGGTTGTAAGAGCAAAGGTAATTGCCATAGAACATGATCCAGCAAGAAATGCTCCAATAGCCTTGGTTAAGCTTCCGGATGGTAGAGAAGAGTACATAATAGCTACTGAGGGTATGGGTACTGGAGATGTAATTGAAGCTGGAGATGGTGTTGAATTAAAAGCTGGAAACATTACTCTGCTAAAAAACATACCTGAAGGTACTCCAATATGTAATGTGGAATCTCAACCGGGAGATGGGGGTAAATTTGCAAGAGCAAGTGGAACTTTTGCATTGGTAGTTTCTCATGAAGAGGATAGAGTTCTCGTTCAAATGCCATCTGGTCAATTGAAATGGTTTAATCCTAATTGTAGAGCTATGATTGGTGTCGTTGCGGGTGGAGGTAGAACAGATAAACCGTTTGTTAAAGCTGGTAAGAAATACTACAAGATGAAGAGTAAGGCTGCAAAATGGCCTCGTGTTAGAGGTGTAGCGATGAATGCAGTAGATCACCCGTTTGGTGGTGGTAAACACCAGCATGTTGGTAAACCTAAGACTGTTAGTAGAAACGCTCCACCCGGTAGGAAAGTTGGTAGTATTGCAGCTAGAAGAACGGGTGTTAGAAAGTAATTGGGGATGATTATATGGCGCTTAAAAGTAAAGTTGTTAGGCCAAAAGAGTTTAAGTATAGGGGATATTCAATAGAAGAGCTTAAACAAATGGATTTGGAAAAAATAGCTGAGCTTTTACCCGCTAGAGAGAGAAGAAAAATAAAAAGAGGTTTTACAGAGCAAGAAGAAAAATTGCTTAGAAAGCTTAGAAAAAAGGGCACTGCTAGGACACATTGTAGAGATATGGTAATCTTACCAGAGATGGTTGGAAAAGTAGTCTATGTTCACAATGGAAAGGACTTCATCAAAGTTGAAATAAAACCGGAAATGATTGGACATAGACTTGGTGAGTTTGCTTTAACGAGAAAATTCGAGAAACACTCTGGACCGGGAGTTGGAGCTACGAGAAGCAGCAAATTCGTTCCACTTAAGTGAGGTGGTTATATGGCTCGCGTTAAATATGCATACACTCCAGAAAATCTGGATAAGGCTGTTAGAGCAATGGGGTACGAGATGCCTATAAGCTTTAAGCATGCAATGGAAATTTGCAGGGAACTTAAAGGAAAAAAAATAGAAGAAGCAAAGAAATATCTTCAGGACGTTATTGCTATGAAAAGGGCAGTCCCATTCAGAAAACACAAGAAAAAGGTACCTCATAGAAGTGGTTTGGATGGATGGTATGCTGGAAGGTATCCTCAAAAAGCAGCTAAATACATTCTAAAAGTTCTAAAAAATCTTGAAGCCAACGCTGATTATAAAGGATTGGATAAAGATGAACTTGTAATTACACACGCTCAGGCTAAGATGGGTAGAAAATTAAAAAGATACATGCCAAGAGCATATGGAAGAGCCACTCCAAGATTTAAAGTATATACAACTGTTGAATTTGTGGCAGAATTAAAAGGAGAATGAATGGGGTGCTACAATGGTTGTTGAAAGAAAATTCGTTGAAGATAGAATAAAGAAAATAAAAGTCAAGGAATGGATGCATAAGGAAGTTAGAAATGCAGGATTTGGTGGAGTGGATATTACAAGGACACCTCTCGGCACTCAAGTGACATTGTTCGTTGAAAGACCGGGCCTTGTAATAGGTAAAGGTGGCAGAAAGATTAAAGCTTTAACAGAGAAGTTAAAGGAATTTGGAATAGAAAACCCACAAGTTAGTGTTGATGAAATTGATAAACCTGAATTTAACGCTCAGTTAATGGCGACTTTACTTGCGAGAGCCTTAGAAAGGGGATGGTACTTTAGAAAAGCAGGATATAGATTTCTATATAGAATAATGGATGCTGGAGCGAAAGGATGTGAAATTATAATTAGCGGAAAGCTTACAAGTGAGAGAGCTAGAACAGAAAAGTTCCTCGCTGGAACCATGGTGCACACAGGAGAACCAGCATACAGTATGGTTAGAACAGGATTTGATATAGCTATAAAAAAGCTTGGAGTTCTTGGAGTCACTGTGAAAATAATTCCGCCAGATGTAGTGCTTCCTGATGAATTTGAAGTAAAGGAAATTAAGAAGGAGGAAGTTAAAGAGGCTGCTGGAGGTGAAAGCAATGAAAATGAAGGAGATCAGAGAAATGAGTAGGGAGGATAAAATTAAAAAACTCAGAGAGCTTGAAATGGAACTTCTGAAATTTAGAACACTATCGAGGAGTGGAGGAGCTCTTGAAAATCCGGGAAGAATGAGAGCCATAAAAAGAGATATTGCGAGAATTAAACTCGCTCTATCTGAGGAAGGCTATAGGTGTTGAAATTGAAGATAAAACTGGGATCCCCTGCAATGGTTATAACTGATGAATGGATAGGTATGGAAGTAGAAGTTGTAGAAAGCTCTAATCCATGTGAAATTGGAATAAAGGGTGTAGTGGTTGATGAAACCATGAGAACTCTAAGGATAAAAACAGATAGAGGTGTTAAAGTAGTGGAAAAGAAGGGAAGAGCATTCAAAGTAAAATATGGTAGATGGTTGCTTAAAGTGAGAGGGGATCTCATCGCCTTTAGACCTGAAGATAGAATTAAGAAGGGGATTATGCTTATAAAAAAATCTAAGCTCGCTAAAATTGACGTATAAAGTTTATGTTATCATTAAAAATCTTTAAAGGTGAAAAGTATGAGGGATATAGGTTTGGATGTTAAACCCCCTGAAAAGGAATGTGACGATAAAAACTGTCCATTTCATGGAAATCTTCCAGTTAGGGGACAGGTTTTCAGGGGAAAAGTGGTAAAAACGTATGAAAAATCAGCAGTAATCGTTAGAGAAATGTTGCGTTATGTACCAAAGTACGAGAGATATCTAAAGAAAAGAAGTAAGCTACACGCTCACAATCCTAAGTGCATCAATGCTAAGCCCGGGGATATAGTTCTCGTTGCGGAATGTAGGCCAATCAGCAAAACGAAGAGCTTTGTAATTGTAGAAAAAATTGGGGAGGCTGAGGAAGAATGAAAAGTATAAAATCTAAGATCCCAAAGGCTTTGCCCACTGGTGCAAGACTTGTTTGTGCTGATAATACTGGTGCGAGGGAAGTGGAAATAATCGCTGTTAAAGGTTATAGGGGTGTTAGAAGAAGATATCCTGCTGCTGGAGTTGGGGATATTGTCGTAGTAACTGTAAAGAAGGGAGCCCCAAAAATAAGAAAGCAGGTACACTATGCTGTAATAATAAGGCAAAGAAAAGAGTACAGAAGGCCTGATGGAACGAGAGTTAAATTTGAGGATAACGCTGCAGTAATAACAGATCCAAATGGAAATCCGAAAGGGACTGAAATTAGAGGAGCTGTAGCGAGAGAAGCTGCTGAAAGATTTAGTAAAATAGGCTCTCTTGCATCAGCAATAGTGTGAGGTGTTAAAAATGAAGTCGAGTCAGGCTAGAAAGCAAAGAAAGAAACTCTACAATGCTAAACTACATCAAAGACACAAAATGTTGCATGCAACACTATGCAAGAAACTGAGGGAAAAATATGGTAAGAGAGCTGTCAGAGTTAGAAAAGGAGACAAAGTTAGAATTATGAGGGGTAAATTTGCTGGACACGAAGGTAGAGTACTTGAAGTTGATATGAAAAATTACAGGATAACTGTAGATGGAGCTACAACAAAGAAAGTTGATGGAACTGAAGTAGCTGTTCCGATACACCCGTCAAATGTAATGATACTTGAATTTAAGGAAGTTGATGATGTTAGAAAGAAAATACTTGAGAGGAAGTGATTTAAATGCATCAGAAGAGACTTTCGACACCTAAAACGATAAAAATCCCGAGAAAAACGTCAAAATGGATTGTAAAAACAGGACCGGGTCCGCACAATAAGAATGCAGTACCTTTGCTTGTAGTGGTTAGAGATCACCTTAAACTTGCAGATAATGCGAGAGAGGCGAGGAGAATTATTGCATCTGGTGAAATATTAGTGGATGGCAGAGTTAGAAAAGACTACAAATTCCCAGTAGGATTGTTTGACGTCATTTGCATTCCAAAGTTAAACAAAACATACAGAGTGCTGTTTGATGAAAAAGGAAGATATATGCCCAAGGAAGTTTCAGACGGACATTTAAAACTTTACAAAATTAAAAACAAAACAATGATTAGAGGAGGAAAAGTACAACTCAATTTGTTTGATGGAACAAACATACTTGCAGATAACACATACAAAACAAAGGATAGCATTTTGCTTAAGATACCCGAAAAAGAGATAGTCGATCACCTTAAGTTCGAAGAAGGAGCTTTGGTTATGATAGTTGGAGGAACACATGCCGGTGAAATTGGTCATATAAAAGATTACAAAGTTGTTAGAGGCTCAGCACCCAACCTTGTCACCATTGAAGGTGATAAAGGTACAATTACAACAATAGAAGACCACGCGTTTGTTATCGGTAAACCGGGTGGAAAACCAGTAATAGAGCTGGGAATTTAGTGGAGGTGTAACTTATGAGCGAAGCAATAGCAGTTGTTAAAGATGGTGTAAAGAAAGGAGATAACCCGATGAGAGAGATCCTCATAGACAAAGTAGTAATAAATATTGGAGTTGGTGAAAGCGGTGAAAGACACAAAAAAGCAATGAAATTACTGGAGCAGCTAACTGGTCAAAAACCAACACCAACATACGCTGAAAAAACAATAAAGAATTTTGACATAAGAAAAGGTGAAGCTATTGGTGTGAAAGTTACTTTGAGAGGAGAAAATGCTATGAGATTCCTGAAAGATGCTCTTAGTGTTAAAGAATACAAACTCAAAAAAAGGCAAATCGGGCCCGGTGAATTTTCATTTGGTATTGCTGAGCATATAGATTTACCCGGAGTAAGCTACGATCCGGATATGGGTATATTTGGTATGGATGTTTGTGTTTCTTTGCGTAGAAGAGGTTATAGAGTTGCAAGAAGGAAAATTGCCAGAGCAAAAATTGGTAAAAGACATAGAATAACAAAAGAAGATACAATTGAATGGTTAAGGAGTATTGGCGTCGAAATAGAGGGGTGATAATGTGATGAAGGAGAGAAAAAAAGTGTTTGGCAGGGGAGCAAATCAGTGCAGAAGATGTGGTAGAAGAGCAGGACTTATAAGAAAATATGGTATTTACTTATGCAGACAATGCTTCAGAGAAGTTGCAAGTGAGCTTGGATTTAAAAAATATTGGTAAATGGTGATTGAAATGAGTTTAAGTGACACTCTCTCAAACGCTATGTCCGCAATAAAGAATGCGGAGACTTGTGGTGCTAGAAAGTGTGAAATTAGACCAGCATCAAAGTTAGTTGGAAATGTTCTTAGAGTCATGAAGGACTATGGATACATTAATAGCTTTGAATACAAAGACGATAAACAGGGTGGATCATTTATAGTTGAATTATCTGGTAGGATAAACGATTGTGGAGCAATTAGACCCAGATTTTCAGTTAAGAAGACCGAGTATGAAAAATTCGAAAAAAGATTTCTACCTGCAAGAGAAATGGGTATATTAATTGTATCTACTGTCAAGGGTGTCATGTCTCAAAAAGAAGCAAGAGAGAGGGGACTTGGTGGAATATTGTTAGCCTACGTATTCTGAGGTGGTAAAAAATGTTGCAAATCAAACAAAAGGTGGAAAGACCAGTAGAGATTCCAGAAGGTGTTGAAGTTATAGTGGAGGGAAATGATATATCAGGATATACTGTCAAAGTTAAAGGACCAAAGGGAGAAAATTCAAAATTGTTAAAATTTAGAGACGTTCACATTGAAGTAAAAGATGGTAAAGTCATAGTTTATACATTTAATTCTAAGAAAAAACAGAGAGCAATGGTTGGGACTTTTGCTGCTCATATTAAAAATTTAATAAAAGGAGTTACGGAAGGTTTTCAATACAAACTTAAGTTAGTTTACTCTCACTTCCCTGTTAAACTTAGAGTTGAAGGTAGAGAAGTTGTAATAGAGAACTTTCTTGGTGAGAAGTATCCTAGGAGAGCTAAAATAGTTGGCAGAGCTCAGGTAAAAATAAAGGGTAACGATATAATTGTTGAAGGTATAGACAAAGAGGAATGTGGACAAACTGCTGCAAACTTAGAGCAAACGACGAGAATAAAGAATCTCGACGTTAGAGTATTTCAGGATGGAATATATATCGTTGAGAAACCGTGAGGTGAGTTTAATGGCTTCAATTTCAACTTTACTAAAACTTAGAAGAAGATTAAAGAGTAGAAAACCTGAGTTTAGGAGATATGAATCTCATAAGAAGCTTAGACTAAGAGATAAAGGCTGGAGAAAGCCAAGAGGCAGACACAACAAATTGAGACAGATGTACGGTGGAAAGTGGAGTGGTAGAGCATTGGTTAGGGTTGGATATGGCTCACCCTCTTTAGTTAGGGGTTTACATCCATGTGGTAAAGAAGAAGTGCTCGTTTACAATCCACTACAACTTGAAAAAATAGACCCAGAAAAACAGGTTGTTAGAATAGCCTCCTCAGTTGGTATGAAAAAAAGATTGGCTATAGAGGATAAAGCTAAGGAACTTGGCATAAGGGTTCTTAATCCACACGGAGGTGAATAATTTTGAAGTTACAAAGAAGACTTGCTGCTCAAGTTCTCAAATGCGGCGAAAATAGGGTGTGGATAGACCCAAATGCTCTTGAAGATGTATCTTCCGCCTCCACTAAGGATGATATAAGGGAGTTAATAGAGAGCGGAGTTATAAAAAGGAAACCAGTTAAAGGCATAAGTAGAGCTCGTATAAATGCAAGAAAAGCACAAAGAAAGAAAGGAAGAAGAAGAGGATATGGTAGAAGAAAAGGTAAAAAGACTGCAAGAATGCCAAGAAAAGAGCTTTGGATGATTAGAATAAGAGCTATAAGAAAAAGACTGAAATACTTAAGAGATTCGGGGGCTATTGATAGAAAAACCTACAGAATGCTATATATGAAAGCTAAAGGTGGAGAATTTAGAAGTGTATCTCACCTAAACGCTTATTTGCAAACTCAGGGTATAATTGAAGAATCTTAAAAGAGGTGATACTTTTGGCAAGAGGACCGAGATATAGGGTGAAATATAGAAGGAGAAGAGAAGGTAAAACCAATTACAGAAAAAGAGTTAAACTTTTACTTTCGAAAAAACCTAGATTAGTAGTTAGGCTAACCAATACAAGGGTTATAGCTCAGATTATTGAATATCATCCTGATGGTGATAGAGTTTTAGTAGCTGCAGATTCATCAAAACTTCAGAAATTTGGGTGGAAAGGAGATCTAAATAATACACCAGCAGCCTATTTGACTGGAATACTTATAGCAAAAATGGCTGAGAAGGCTAACGTAAGTGAGGCTGTGTTGGATATAGGCTTACATTCACCTACAAGAGGTTCAAGAGTGTTTGCAGTCTTGAGAGGGGCAGTTGAGGCAGGTTTAAATGTACCTCATAGTGAGGATGTATTTCCAGATGATTCGAGAATTATGGGTGAACACATAGCAGCTTATTACGAAGAACATCCTGAAAAATTTTCTAAGTATGTGGAGAGAGGTTTGGATCCAACTCAACTTCCATCTCATGTTGAAGAAGTTAAAGAAAAGATTATGAGTCTTTAAGAGGTGTAATTATGACTGATGAATGGGTTCCCAAGACTAGGCTCGGTAAGCTTGTTGCTGAGGGAAAAATAAAGAGTATGGATGAAGCTATAGCAAGTGGATTGCCTTTGAAAGAACCAGAGATAGTCGATGTGCTTTTACCAGATCTTGATGATGAAGTCCTTGATATATCTATGGTTCAGAGAATGACTGACAGTGGTAGAAGAACTAAGTTCAGAGTTACTGTTGTGGTTGGCAATAGAAACGGTTATGTGGGTGTAGGAGTGGGTAAAGCATCTCAAGTAGCTCCAGCAATCCAAAAAGCAATTAATAACGCAAAATTAAATATATTTAAAGTTCAGAGAGGCTGTGGCTCTTGGGAATGTGGTTGTGGGACTGAGCATTCCATACCTTGCAAAGTTACAGGCTCTGCAGGTAGTGTTAGAGTTACTTTAATTCCCGGGCCAAAAGGATTAGGACTCGTTGCCGGAAATGTATCCAAGAAAGTGCTTGAATTTGCGGGAATAAAAGATGTTTGGACTTTTACCAAGGGTAAAACTAAAACAACAATAAACTTTGCAAAGGCAACGTATGATGCTCTAAAGCAAACAATGTACATAAAGAGGTGATATCTATGCTTTATGCTGTAGTAAGACTTCGTGGAACTGTGGATGTTAATAGGAAAATCAAGGATACCCTAAAAATGCTTAGATTACACAAGAGATACCATTGTGTTGTAATACCAGATACACCATCCTACAGAGGAATGCTTCAAGTTGTTAAGGACTATGTAGCTTATGGGGAGATAGGAGCTGAAACTCTTGCTATGCTTTTAAAGAGGAGAGGTAGGTTAGTAGGAAATAAAAGACTTACAGATGAATATGTTAGAGAGCATACTCCTTACTCGTCCATAGACGAATTTGCCAAAGCAGTAGTAGAGGGTAAAGCAAAATTAAAGGATTTACCTGATTTGAAACCTGTGTTTAGGTTACATCCTCCAAGAAAAGGTTTAAAGAATATCAAATGGCACTATCCTTTTGGAGATTTAGGTAAACATGGGGAGATAGAGAAACTTCTTGAGAAAATGAGGTGATGCTTATGCCTAAACCAAAAATAAAAAAAATTAGGGGATCAAGAACTTGTGGTAGCGGTTTGCACAAGAATAACAGTAGAGGTAGAGGATGCAGAGGAGGTTCGGGCAATGCAGGTATGTTTAAACATAAGTACATAAAAGCTATAAAGGAAGGTTATGATATTGGTAAGTACGGTTTTACAAGACCTAAGGTAGTTAGATCTGATTTAAGAGCAATTAGAATTGTCAAAGAAACACTTAGGGAATTAAAAAAGGAAGGCAAGCTTGACGAATACACTTATAAGTTCTTATACTCTCGTCCAGAACTAAACGTTGGAGATTTATCTTTTATTATAGATAAGCTTGTTGAAAATGGACTGGCTGAAAAAGAAGGTGAAGTTTACAACATTGACCTTTCAGTTTTAGGTTATACCAAACTACTTGGAACTGGTAAAGTTGACAAAGCTATTAGAGTACAAGTATCTAAGGCCACACCGAAGGCTGTTGAAAAAATAGAGGTTGCTGGAGGTAGCGTAGAACTAGTTTAAATTTTTTTAGGAGGCTCAATAATGGATGAAATCCTTAGAAAATTACAGCCTTACTTTGAAAAGATTCCAAGTGTTTCTAGACCTAAGAGACATGTACCTTTTAAAGAAAAGTTTGGATGGACTATAGCAGTTTTGTTGTTATATTTTGTGCTTTCAAATATTCCTTTATTTGGTTTGTCACCTCAGTCTATAGATCTTTTTGCTCGTTTTAGAGCATTCTTTGCTGGTAAAGGTGGTACAATAATAGCCCTAGGTATAGGGCCCATAGTCACAGCATCAGTTATAGTTCAGCTTTTAGTCGGTGCTGGGATTATAAGGCTTGATTTGACGGATCCTGAAGATCAAGCAATATATCAGGATTTTCAGAGATTTTTAGTTTTAGTAATGATTGCTCTTGAGGCTTTGCCTCAAATTCTTGGAGGATTTATTAGACCAAACCTCGATATTGCAAAAGCTTTTGGTGTTTCTCCATCAGTAATTTCATTTTTACTGTTTATCCAGCTCTTTATTGGTGGTGTTTTAATAGTATATATGGATGAAGTCGTTTCAAAATGGGGTATTGGAAGCGGTGTAAGCTTGTTCATTCTTGCAAGTATATCTCAAGCAATAGTTACAGGCCTTATAAACTGGGTAGTACCAACAAACAGCAAATTACCAGCGGGCATTATACCAAGGTGGATTTGGATTGCCCAACATATGTCACCATCACAACTGTTAACTTTCGCCGGTATAAAATTTGTATTAATAGATGGAGGTGTTTTGGCGTTAATTACTACAACCATTATAATTCTCTTGGTTGTTTATGCAGAAGGTACGAGAGTGGAAATACCTCTTTCTCACTCATTGGTTAGAGGTGCCAGAGGTAGATATCCACTTAAACTTATTTACACAAGCGTCTTGCCAATGATATTTGTTAGGGCTTTACAAGCAAACATAGAAATATTTGGATTAATATTATATAGACATGGAATAAAAATTTTAGGAGAATATGTTGGGACTCAGCCAGTAAGTGGTATTATGTATCTACTTAATCCAATAAGAGGTCCTAATGATTGGATTCCTGAACTTGTAAGGGCAAAGTACCAGCTTATGATGAAAACATATCATATCCACATTCCTCCTCCACCAAATTGGATGATTTTCTTACACTTACTAACTGATGCCACAATATTGATCATAGGTGGTATACTATTCTCAATATTCTGGATGGAAACATCAGGTATGGATCCAAAGACTATAGCCGAACAACTTGCAAAATCAGGAATGCAAATTCCCGGTTTTAGAAAAAGTCCAAAAGTCCTCGAAAAAGTTCTCGAAAGATACATTCCAAAAGTTACTGTAATTGGTGGTGCTGTAATTGGTGCTTTAACTCTTATAGCGAACTTGCTTGGAACAATCGGTCATGTTACTGGAACGGGTTTACTGCTTGCGGTTAGCATAGCTTACCAGTACTACGAAGATTTGGCTAAGGAACAGCTTACAGAGATGCATCCAATGATAAGAAGAATTCTTGGGGAGGAGTGAATATGAAGGATATAGTAAAAAGAGCAGTAGATGTATTTTTTATAACAATTGCAATTTTTGCTTTTTTTGGAATATTTGATAGAAGTATTTTATTTGAGATTGCCAAAAGTGTGGATTTAATTTTACACCCTCTATTGAGCTTACCCATACTCATAGTAATATTTATTCTTTCAATTTTTACTGCAATATATACGACTGGAATTCAATGGCTCTTAATAGATGTAGAAGAAATGAAAAAGATACAAAAAGAAGTAATGCAATTTCAAAAAGAGTATATGGAAGCTATGAAGAGCGATAACAAGTATAAACTAAAGAAACTTGAGGAGAGGCAAAAGGAAATACAAGAAATGCAGGCTAAATTGATGGGCCCTCAATTTAAAGTTATGTTTTATTCGATGGCTGTTACGATGCCAATATTTTATTGGTTGCTGTACGTTATTTACGGCAAAAGTTTATCTATGGGTTTAAGAGCTGCTTATTCGAGTGTTAGTTCTTACATTGTAAACGCTCCATTTTTTGGGCATATACATATAAGTCAACCAATTATTACAATTCCATTTCCCATTCCATGGTGGATCTTGTGGTACTTCATTTGTTCAATGCCCCTTACAATACTAATTAGGAAGACTTTGCATATATAGTTGGTTGGGTGAAATATCATGAGAATAACTATCTCAGGCCCACCCGGCAGTGGAACTACTACTGTTGCAAAACTTGTAGCTGAAAAACTTGGATATGAACTGATATCTGCGGGTGAGATATTTAGAAGAATGGCCAGAGAAAAGGGGTATACTATTGAGGAATTTAGTAAAATAGCTGAAGAGCATGAAGAGATAGACATCTACATAGATAGAACCCAAAAAGAGCTGGCTGAAAGTAAAGATAACGTTGTTGTTGAAGGGAGACTTTCTGCATGGATGGTCAAAGATTCTTTTAAAATATATATATTTGCTCCAGAAGAAATTAGGGCAGAAAGAATTGCCAAAAGAGAAAGAAAAAGTTTCGAAAAAGCAAGAGAGGAAATGAGAAAAAGAGAAGAGTACGAAAAAAGAAGATATATGAAATTTTATGGCATAAATATTAATGATTGGAGTATATACCACCTTATATTTAACTCTGCTTGCTTTGATGCAGAAACAATTGCTGACTTAATTGTGAAAGCTGTAAGCAAGTTCAAATGTTAGCAATGTTGAGGAAAAATTCATGCACTCTTGTATCTCCATACTCAGCGTTTAATTCAGGGTGGAAAGCCAGTCCCAATATATTATTTTGTTTTACTGCTACAATGTAATTTTCAAATTTTGCAAGCACTTCTACATCCTTTCCAACATCCACTATGGCTGGGGCTCTAATGAATATAGCTTCAATTGTCCCTATACCTTTAAACTCTATCGGCACTTGAAAACTTTCTCTCTGTCTTCCAAAAGCATTCCTTTTAATCTTAACATCAAGTAAACCTAAGAGTTTTGTTCCTGTTCTCTCTACTTGTTCATCACCGTATTTCGAAAGAAGTATTAATCCAGCACAAGTACCCATTATTGGTTTGCCTTTCTTTGCTAATGAAATTATTTCGTCAGCAATTGTTTTTCCTCCTATTTTTCTAAAAATTAATTTACTAATTGTTGTACTTTCCCCGCCGGGTATAATTACTGCATCACAACTCTCTACAACACCTGGTCTTCTTGTAGCAATGACTTCTCCATCTATTCCTAACTTATCCATTGCAAGTTTTGTTGCAAAAACATGCTCTTCTACATCACCCTGAACCCCTACTACTGCAACCTTCATTAGATGCCCCTCTCTTGTAATCTTTCACTTTCCGGCATAGAAAGTACATCGAGACCTTTCATAGCCTCTCCCAATCCCTTGCTAACTTCTGCAACTACATCAGGTTCATCAAAATGTCTAACTGCTTCGACTATTGCTCTTGCATATTCTGGTGGATTGGAACTTTTGAATATTCCAGAGCCAACGAACACACCATCAGCTCCAAGTTGCATCATAAAAGCGGCATCTGCTGGAGTTGCAATACCGCCAGCCGAGAAGTTTACTACTGGTAATCTACCGTATTCTCTAATTTCAAGTAAAACATCGTATATTCCATTAACAACTTCACTAAAAGTATACTCCTCATAAACTATTGTATCCGGTGTTAAATTATTAACACCTAGTTCACCTCTAACTGAATTGTAAAGTCTGCAGTAGGCTTCTGCAAACTTTTCTGCAACGCTGTAAACAACTTCTTTTGGCATCATTTTTATTTCATCTATAGCCCTGTTTATCAACCTCATATGTCTAACTGCTTCCACGACATTGCCAGTTCCAGCCTCTCCTTTAGTTCTGATCATTGCTGCTCCTTCCCATATTCTTCTTACAGCCTCTCCAAGACTTCTTGCACCACAGACAAATGGAATTGTGAACTTTCTTTTATCGATATGAAAGAAAACATCTGCAGGAGTTAAAACTTCGCTTTCATCTATCATATCCACACCTATGGCTTCGAGAGCTCTTGCTTCAGCTACATGACCAATTCTAACTTTTGCCATTACTGGAATTGTAACAGCATCCATTATTTCCTCTATCTTTTTCGGATCTGCCATTCTTGCAACTCCGCCACTTGCTCTAATGTCTGCTGGAACTTTATGTAAAGCCATAACTGCTACAGCTCCAGCATCTTCTGCAATCTGAGCTTGCTCAGCATTAGTGACATCCATTATGACTCCACCTTTCTGCATTTTTGCAAACCCTCTCTTTATAAGTTCAGTTCCAAACCTAAGTTTCTCTAATTCGACCATCATAGTCACCTTTTTTAAGTATTTCAAAGGTTTAATATCTTTTACCACAGTAATCTTTTTTACATCAACTCTTTGGTATAGGATTATATGACTGTAAAAAAGCTGTTAGATGAAATTCAAAAAGCTGCATTGAAAGCTAAGGAAAGTAGGCATCGTTTTATGGTTATCTTGTGTACGAAATATCTTGAACCAAGAATTTTTAGGCTCGTAAAAAAAGTTTTTAATTCTTATCAAGACGTTTTGGGAGAAAGGGAGCTTTTGGTTGTTGGAAGAAGTAAGTTTACAGAAATGGCTGAAGAATTTTTAAAAAAGAAAAACAATATAAAAATAATACACTACAAAGATACACAATCTGTGCTTGGAGAAACGCACCAATCTCTTTTGATTGATTTTACTGAGGGTTTTCATCCAAACGATCTCGGAATCGTTGTGGAAACTGTTGAGGAAGGTGGATTAATAGTTGCAGTTTCCCCTAAGCCCGAGGATTGGCAAAATCTAATTGGAAAGTGGCATGAAGAAATGATAAGTGAGCCCTATACAGTTGATGATATAATTCCGAGATTCTATAGAAGATTTATAAACAAAACTTTTGAAGCTAAGGGTATATTGGTTTTTGATGCTGATAAAAGAAAAATAATAAAAGATTACACGCCTGCTGAAACAGTAGAAAGTAGAGAAGAGATAGTAATTCCCGAAAGCAAAATAATCAAAAGAAAACTGTATAAACTTTGTGCAACCCAAGATCAAGTTAGAGTTTTACAACTTTTTGAACGTTTTTTTGATAGGGAAAAGAAAAGAAAAGCTGTAGTTATTACCGCGGATAGGGGTAGAGGTAAAACAGCAGTACTTGGAATTGTTACACCTTATTTAATTTCAAGAATGCAAAGAGTGCTTAAAAGAGCTGTAAGGATTATGGTTGTAGCTCCAACGCCTCAAGCAGTGCAAACATACTTCAAATTTTTGAAAAAAGCTATGATTAGGCAAGGAATGAGAGAATTTAAAGTTAAGGAAGTTAATGGAATGATTACTGTTTTGAACAGTAAATATGCAAGAGTTGAGTATGTGGTTCCAAGAAGAGCTATGGTTGAAAGTGATTATGCTGATATAGTTATTGTGGATGAGGCGGCAGGGATAGATGTACCAGTTCTATGGGAGATTACAAAAAGATCTCGATACATCATTTTTTCTAGTACAATTCATGGATACGAGGGAGCTGGAAGAGGTTTTAGTATTAGATTTCTAAGAAAACTCGAAAAAGATGAAGATACAGAGATAGATAAAATGCATCTTGAAGAGCCAATAAGGTATGGTAAAGGAGATCCTATAGAAAAATGGCTGTACGATGTTCTTTTACTTGATGCACAACCTGCTGATTTAAGTGAAGAAGATATAGAAGATATTAGAAAAGGTAAACTCGAATTCGAAATGATAGATAAAGATGAATTAATTAAAAATGAAAAACTTTTAAGAGAATTTTTTGGTATATATGTTCTTGCACACTATAGAAATAGACCATCTGATGTAGTGATCTTACTTGATATGCCCAATCACTTAGCATTTAGAGTGAAAGTTAATGAAAAGACTGTTTGCTCTTTACATGTAGCAATTGAGGGTGGCATAGATGATAAAATACTCGAAGAAATGGCAGATGGTTATAAACCAAAAGGCCAGATAATCCCAGACTTAATACTTAAGCATCACTGGGATTACGAATTTCCAAAAATGTTTGGAGTTAGAATTGTTAGAATTGCAACTCACCCATCTGTAATGAATATGGGCATAGGTAGCTTTGCCTTAAGGAGACTCATTGATTGGAGTTGTGGTAATGAATTTGACTGGATAGGTTCAGGTTTTGGAGTTTCTCCAGAGTTACTGAGATTTTGGATGAAGAATGAATTCTTGCCAGTACATATGACTCCTCAAAGGAATGAAGTTTCTGGAGAACATACTGTAGTAGTTTTGAAGCCTTTAAAAATGCACGTAGAGGAAATAATTGAAAGACTTAATGCAAGCTTTGTAAAAAGACTACTTGAATGGCTAAATGATGAGTTATCAGACCTTGAGGTAGAAACAGCAACGCAACTTTTACACTCTCTTTCGAGAGATTTTGGTTACAACTTACCAGATATAGATTACATCAATAAAAAGAGGATAAAAAAGTACTTCCAAGGAGTGAGCCTTTATGAATATTCTTCCGACGTACTTAGACCTCTTGTAAGATTTATGTACTCTAAAACAGAGAGAGCTGATTTAAATGAAAAGGAGGAGAAAGTTCTAATTGCAAAATGTCTTCAACTTAGAGATTGGAATTATGCAGGAGAGTGTATTGGGGAAAAAGGCATGAGGCCGTACAAGGTCTTGCTTTCTGCTTTAAAGAAAGTATGGAAATGGTACGAAGAAAAATATATGTGAAGTTAATTTTTAATTTATCTATTAATAGTAGAAGTACTCGAAGTAGTCGTATGGAAAATCTTCTATTCTACCTCTATCGCAGTAGTCTAAGAGCTCTTTATCAAAAGGTATCTGTGTAATTAAATCTATATCATACTTTCTGCAAAGCTCTATGGCTTTATCTTTTCCAAACAGGTATATCCTTTCTCCACATTTAGGGCACTCGAAGTAACTCATGTTTTCAACGATCCCAAGTACTTCAGTATCCATTTTTCTTGCCATGTTTATAGCTTTCTCTACAATTAATGCAGAAAGATCTTGAGGTATTGTTACCATTATAAGCCCGTCGAGTTCAACAAAGTCCATGACAGTTAGTATAGCATCTCCAGTTCCCGGAGGCATATCAAATATTAAGTAATCAAGTTTTCCCCAATCAACGCTACCAAGAAAACTTCTTATTGCAGTGTTTATTGCTAACCCTCTCCATATCACTGGTGATTCTCTTTTTGGAAGCATAAATTGAACTGAAAGAACTTTTATACCATACTTATCTGTATAAACTGGATTTATTCCTTTAACTCCTATCGTCAATTCTTGAGATTTATCTTCTATTCCAAATAATCTCGGGATAGATGGGCCAAGAAAGTCTGCATCAAATATACCAACACTCTTACCCTGCTTAGCGTAGTGCACAGCTAATAGAGCTGCAACAGTTGATTTGCCAACTCCACCTTTTCCACTTGTAACTACTATTTTGTGCTCTACATCTTTCATTTTTTCAGCTATATCTTTACCAGTTACTATTTTACCCTGCATACTATCACCTCAGTAGGGCGTAGCCCAGCTTTCATCATCTTTGTAAACTTTTTCATCTATAATCATCTCTCCCTCAACAATGGGTTTGGGATTTTGAACAGCTTCTATTCTATATAGCGTTGATTTATACCAATTCCAGTCTATGTTAACACCAAGAGCTTTTACAATTGGTAACTTGTCCTGAAATCTAAAGAAGTTTTTATCTTCCTCAGGATACACACTGAATTTTCTTATCATATCTGTAATTATAAAACCCATTTCGTGAATAATCATTTGTATATCATACCACTTCTTTCTTGAGGCTTCAAGAGTTGTTAAACCAAAGTAACCAGAGCAACCTACACCTTTGAGAGTTGAGACGCCTCTCGACAAGAATAGCTTTAAACCGGGTATCGTTTCCACAGGGTCGGTTACAAAAACGTCGTATTTTTTCTTTAATTCATCTGGAAAAGCTTTTTGAACGTCGTAAATTATAGCTTCAACTGGTAAACTGTACTCGTCTGCTTTTTTATTTATAAAATCTACAAGCCTTTCATCTATTTCAACTACTGTGACTTTTTTTGGAATACCTGTCAAAGCTGATGCAAGACTAAAAAGATCATCATCACCAACAACAAATATTTTAGTAGGTAAATCTCCTCTCTCATATAAAAATTCAACTCTCTTCATCACACCTTCTACACTTATAAATCCCTGATCATACTTTTCTACTGTTTCCGGCCTATCTTTTGCTATATTTTTGTACTCTTTAAAAACATCTTTAAACTCGTTTGCAATTATATATCCACTACCTTCACATTCATTACATCTTACTTTCGCTGAAAGCAATTTGTTCTCATTTTTTAGTTTTTTACCCTTCTCTTTTAATCTAACTTTTCCATTTTTGAGCTCTATTATTTCAGCATTTACCATTTCTTGAATTAAGTTAAAAAATTCAGGAAGGCTTGCATCTTGGCAGTCTATTAACTTATATATCGAAATCTCTGTATCTATTGCCTGTAATATTTGGTTAAATATTCTTTTCATTTCAGGTTTAATTTTTAATTCTTCTATTTCTCCATCCATTGATACCACCACTAACCTCTATCAAGAACGTAGTGTCTATATGAGCGAGGTTTAAATTTCTCCAAAAACAGTTCAAATGCTTTTTCTGCGGCTTTTGCATCTCCACAAGTGAAAATATCAAGATTTACAAGCTCGTATTCCGGCCATGTGTGTAAACTTACATGAGATTCAGCCACCAAAACTATTCCCGTAACGCCGTGTGGTTCAAACTGTTTATACACACTTCCTACTTTTGTAAGCCCTGATTTTTCTACTACCTCTTCTACGATTTCTCTTACCGTCTTCTCATATGAAATTAGCTCCTTTGGAACTCCATACAATTCCGCAATTATGTGCTTCCCGACTATCATGGTCATCACCCTTCTTCATTTTTTCTCACCTCTAAAAGGATAAATCAGCTTTTACGCCGTTTCCCGCGGCTATTTTAGATTTATCTACTGTTTCTACATACTATTTTATTTTAGGCCACGGGAAACGATTTTCAATGAGTGCATCACTCTTTGAGTAAATTGCTTTTAAATTTTTCGCATAGTAAATGAAAAATTAAGGTTTTTATCGGAAATGGAAAAAAAGTTAGGCTCTAAAATTGTTTCGAATTGTTAAAAATTAATGGTTTTTCATTATTTTGGAAATTCTTAATTTTTTTCCATATCAACTCTCTAAAAGCGTTCTTGGTATTAACCCCTGAATCATCATAAAATCAACTATGGTTATTGCAACCATAGCTTCAATAACTGGAACTGCTCTTGGAACAATACAGGGATCGTGCCTACCTTTAACAACTATTTCCGTTTCACTCATCGATTTTATATTTACAGTTTTTTGAGGTATCGATATAGATGGCGTAGGTTTTATAGCAGCTCTAACTATTATGTCCTCTCCATTAGATATTCCTCCAAGTATCCCACCTGCATTATTCGTTTCAAAACGAATTTTTCCATTTTTAAGTATTACTGGATCGTTGTGTTTACTACCGGTAATCTTTGCACATGCAAATCCAGAGCCTATCTCCACACCTTTTACAGCTGGTACACTCATAACTGCATAAGCTAATCTGGCATCAAGTTTATCAAATACAGGCTCACCTATTCCTGGAGGAACGTTTCTAACTACTACTTCTACAACGCCGCCTACGCTATCACCTTTTTTCATAACTTCAATTATTTTTTCTTCCATCAGCTTAGCTTTCTCAAGATCTGGACACCTTACAGCATTACTCTCAGCCATTTTTAAAATACTTTCAATATCCGATAAATCTGGTTCACATACTATACCGGCAATCTCCTTTGTAAAACCTACAATTTTTATTCCAAATTTTGATAATAGCTTTTTTGCGATAGCTCCAGCCGCAACTCTCGCTACAGTTTCTCTTGCCGATGATCTCCCGCCACCCCTCCAATCTCTAAAACCAAATTTAGCCAAATACGTGTAGTCTGCGTGACCCGGTCTTATTAAATCTTTAATTGGCTTGTATGCATCAGGTTTGGCATCTTTATTAAATACAATCATAGAAACGGGGGTGCCAGTAGTCATCCCTTCAAAAACACCAGACAGTATTTCTACTTCGTCCTCCTCTTTTCTTTTTGATGCTAATTTTCCTCCTGGTTTTCTTCTGTCTAATTCTTTTTGTATATCTTCTTCACTTAAATTCAATCCTGCGGGAGGAGAATCAACCACACAACCTACAGCTTTACCGTGACTTTCACCCCATGTATATACTCTAAAAATACGGCCAAAAAAATTGCCAGACATATATAATCACCTTAAAGAACCGATCTTACAGCTTCTACATTGGCATCAACTTCTATAGGCTTTCCACACACTTTAATTACAGTTTCTGGATCTTTTAGTAGATGCCCTGTAGTAATACAAACGATTTTTTCACCATTTTCAATAACTCCTTCTTTGGCTAATTTTATCAGACCCGCTATGCTTGCAGCACTTGCAGGTTCAACGCCTATCCCTTCTAAGGATGCAAGTATCTTTTGAGCGTCAATTATCTCTTCATCGCTGACTTCTTCAGCTGTTCCCTTAGATTCGTATATTGCTCTTATAGCTTTTTTAGCATTTACAGGCTGGCCAATTCTTATCGCAGTTGCAACAGTTTCAGGATTTTTTACGGGATCTATATCTTTTTTACCTTCAATTATTGCTCTAAAAACTGGATTTGCACCTTTAGCTTGAATTCCTGTCATTTTTGGTATTGAATCAGTTAGTCCAAATTTAACGAGTTCTTTAAATCCTTTATATATTGCTGATATGTTCCCCGCATTACCTACTGGGAGTATAACTCTATCTGGGACACCTATTTCATCTGCAATTTCAAAAGCTATTGTTTTTTGACCTTCAAGCCTAAAAGGATTAACTGAATTTAAAAGATAAAAGCCTTCGATTTTACATATCTCTCTTATTATTTCTAAAGCTTGATCGAAGTTACCCCTTATACCAATTACCTTGGCTCCATGCATTAAAGCTTGAGCTACTTTTCCAAGAGCTACTTTTCCAGCTGGTAGAAGAACGTAAGCCCTAATACCTGCTTTTGCTGCATACATTGCCATAGAAGCAGATGTGTTGCCAGTAGATGCACAAGCTACTGCTTTTTTATCAAGCTCAATAGCTTTTGTTACACCAACAGTCATACCTCTATCTTTAAATGATCCAGAAGGGTTTGCACCTTCATGTTTTACATACACTTCTGAATTTACACCTTCTTTTTTCAAAATTTCTTCTATTTTTTTACACCTATATAGTGGAGTATTACCCTCTTTTAATGTTATTGGGTCAATCTTTATTGGTAAAAGAGACCTATACTTCCAAACTCCCGAAAGCAGTCCATCTAATTTAAAAGATATATCCGCATCTTTTATTGATACTTCGAGTAAACCTCCACATTCGCAAGTGTAGATGTCCTCTTTTGAATATTCTCTTCCACATTCTATGCATTTAAGACTATATTCTATCATGAACTTTTAATTGACTTTAGAGCATATAAATATGAGGAAAAAAACTTAATATCTTGTATATTAAAATTTGAATTTATGAAGGTAATAAAGTATCTTATAATTACTGGTTTACTACTGTGTATGGTAAATATTCCGGCATTTGCTTTAAATGCTGGGAACATAGATTTGATATACTACAACAACACAACGCATAAGCCGATTTACGAGATACAGTTTCTGAAAATACCAATAGCCTATGATACATCGCACACTCCAAAACTAATAATTTATGGAGCCGGTACAACTTTTAGCATACGTGTTACAAATTATGAAAGTTATAAAGGAGGTTTAATAGTTAAGTTAGTTAATGTTTACGACAATACTGAAAGAGTTTTGGGTTACTTATCAAACTCTGAAATTAGTAAGGTTTTCAACGTATCTAATTTGTATCCGGGGTACTGGACCATAGTATTGGTCCCATCTGGCAACTTGCCTGAATGGAATATAGCTAATGCAAGTGCTCCAACCAATGCTGGTGCACATGAAATAAAAATAGTAGGAAATCCTAAGTTGATTTTACAACTTCTAAGTCCAGTAAACATATCTATTGGTGATATTGCTAAGATTAGGATTAAAATTGAAGGTTTGTATGGTAAAACAAATGTAACATTGATTGCTGAAGGTAAGAAGACACTAAGATATACGAAAGTTCTTGGAAACGGTGAAAACGTATGGGATGTTGAACTTCCAACAGAGAAGCTTGGAATCGGTAAATGTAAAGTAATAGTTAAAGCTATGGGAATATCTGGAAATCTTGAATTTAATATAGTTAAGCCAACTGTTAAACTCAACAATACAACAATCAATAATACAACAAAGCACAATGAAAAAAATATGAGAATTAACAATACTAATGTTACTAACCGCATCGTTAATGCTACTAACAATAATAGTATGTTCATTAATAATACTTTCTCCAACAACAAAACAACCAACAAAACCAAGGTAAAAATAAACAACAAAACCAAGTTTACAAACAGCAGTAACAACATTAGTAAAACGAAAGAAGCCAAAAGAACTCCCGGCTTTTGCGTAGTAATTGCTTTAATATCTTTGTTGTTAGCACTTAGAAAGAGAAATTAATATTAACACCACTATTTTTTTAAATCGCATATAAAGATATAAATGAAAGCCGGGGTTGCCGAGTGGTAAGGCGCACGCCTGGAGAGCGTGTGGGCTCTGCCCGCGTGGGTTCGAATCCCACCCCCGGCGTTTTGTATACGTCCCAAAAAGTTCTCTAAACGTAAAGCCAACCCTTCCCGAATGCTCACCAAAAGGCTCCAAAGCATACGCCCTCACAGACTTCGGTAGGTTTGTTCTTGAAAAGCTCGAGGAGATTGAAGAATACTCGAAGCTATAACTTTTATCAACTTCCTCTGCCAAGCTATCTGACATGCAGGAAACAGTTTCTCTTGCCGACCTCCTCAACGAACTGAGGGAGATCAAGAGGAGGATTGAGCGGATCGAGGAGGCTATTGAGGACCTCATCGACTCCACACCCACACCTGAGGAGGAAGAGCTAATCAGGGAAGTCAGGGAGAAAGTCAGGAAGGGCGATTTTTCAGATTTCATTCCCCTTGAGAAGCTTGACGAAGCTTTGAGAGAATGAGCTACAACGTTTTTATTCATCCGAAGGCAATCAAATTTCTCAGAAAGATTTCCAGAAAGGATATCAAGAGGATTAAAGCAAAGCTCCAAGAGCTTACTGAACCCACTCTGTCAGAGCTGTTAAGCTGAAGGGTAAGGATGCTTTCAGAGTCAGAGTTGAAGATTACAGGATTCTCTTTACCATTGATGAATCTGAAAAAGTCGTCGTGGTTGTTAAAATCGACAAAAGGAGTGAGTTTACGACCGCATTTAGCATTTTTTAACCCTTCGCTAAGACGTACCCCTATTACAACTGTCTATAAATAACAAACATAACCTAAAAAATATGAAATTGGTATTGTAAAGGAGCTTAAGGTCTTTAAAGAAATAAGATACCTTTTAGGATCTTTTTCTGCTCAATTACCTGCTTAAATCCTATTAAAAACTGAAACCTCTTCTGTAAACTTTTCATACTCTATTACAACCATTTGAGGTTTGCCTATGTTAAAGTGGACACATCTCCTTCGCCACAACAACAGCTTCTTTATACTCTTCATTTACACCGAGTAATCCTCTTTAGATTTTCTCTGATCAAATCTTTGAAAAACTGGGATTTAGTTGGTATAAATTCCTTAGCTAAATAAGAAAGAATGCCAACTAAGGAAGAGATACTCAATGTACTCTCGAAATCTCGAATTCTTAAGTCCAAAAATAGGATAAGCTGAGAAAAATTGTTCACGATCCTAAAGCATTAAGTATAGGCTCAACGAATGTATCAATTGAAGTTGGTTACTACAATGATTGTTTTCGATAAACCACAAAGATCTAAAGCTTATGTCTTAACAGACTTCGACCACTCTATTCTCAAGAAGTTGGGGGATTGAGAGATATGAACTGGAATAATCCCTTTTCTATAACTTTACCCAAACTTACAACTATCAAAAATTTGGATGCTTTAAATCAGGTAACTAACTGTTGGTAGTACTTACTGTCTAATTTATAAAAAATTATTAAAGCCTCTATAGTAAAACTGGATAATTCATATCCCTCAAAGGATGTGCAGACTCTTGAGCAGTAAAAAATGAAAAACATTTATATCTTTTTTCAAAAGTAGATGTGATGTTTTCTATAACCAGAGTTCTAAAGCTAATATTTCTTGTTATGTTAGTTAATACTTTCGTTTTCGCTCCAAGCTTAGCTGTTATGACTGCAGAACAACATCCAGCTGGTAATGGTAGATTGTGCTTTCCTTGTCACGACTTGCTTTTAACTCCTTCTGAGTATAATAAAAAACTTGGTAATTGCGCCTGTCACAACATTCAAAGTATATGGATTGGAAATCATATAGATATGGCTAAGGTAGATAAGTTGCACAACAATGGGCCGTGCATAAAATGTCATCTTGGACCCAATTATGAAAATGTTACACCTGTAACTGTTCACATACCTCATGTAGATGTTCCTTGCTACAAGTGTCATGGTAAAAATATGATTAAATTACCTCCAACAACAGATTGTCATTACTGTCATAAAGGTGGAATTCACGAAATACATGGAAAAATACTAATGAAAATATGTACTGTTTGTCATGGACAACTTGTATATCAATATATGAAAAGCGAAAACAAAATAATACATTTAAACACAAGTTTGCAGAAAAAAGAACAAAAACAATTTTCACTCTTAGATGTTTTAAAATCAATACTGGCGTTTTTAAGATAACAACTTTTTTCTATGGTTTTCAATTCTTGTTTTTAATTTTTTTAATATCTCTTCCCTACTCTTGCATTTGGATATTTCTTTTGAAAGTAATTTATCTTTAATAACGTCATTTATCCATCTGGCTATATCTCCTCTTTCAATATATTCGTAAAATTCTCTCTCATCGACTTTTTTTAACAGTTCGTAAAATTCTTCGAGAGATCTGGCTGTTGCAAATGAAAAATGGAAACCAAGTTTTGTAGGTAAAAACCTCATTGACATGGCAGATAATCGTGACTTCATCCATCTTGCACTCTTTCTTTGATAACACGAAATAATCTCTATAAATTTTTCAAAGTTATTTGACGCAGAAAATACGAACTCTGTGTTGTAAAATCTCAAATAAACATCTTTTCTATATTTCGAATACGGCTCAACTTTTTTTAGAACTTCAAGAATCTTTTTTACATTGGTATGTTCTATTTGAAACTCTTTTTGAAATGGTGATACGCTAAATACTTTTACTGGTTTGTAAGTATTGTTTTCTAATATATTTCCCCTTTGGTATTCGTATGAAGGCAAAAATACGCCCGAGTAATTATCCATTTTTAGTGCGTGTAAACTCTTTTTTATACTTTCTACATTGAATATTCCTTCGTGATAGTATGGAGAAGGAAGAACTTCTTTAACTTTTTCAAGTATATCCATCAATTCATTTTTTCTTTTTCCAAGTAATTCAAGTAAATATCCGGGTATCGCCACTTTTGAATAGTTTTTTACTAAATCTTCAACTTTTTCGATGAAATCTTCTATTTCCTCTTCTTTTGCTCTCTTGAAAAATAAATCTAAGTTTCTGCTACTGCTATCTGAAAAATCCGTATTTATAACTTCACCGCAACAAAGGTCCAATATCACATTAATATTTACATCAATCGAGTATTTAATCTTAACTACAATGTTAACCACGATTTTAACAACATGCAATTATTAAAAAATGAAAACTTAAAACATTGAGTGCCATTTTTCTTTCCAATATTTTTTTATTACTTCAAGTGCAATCAGCTTTTCTCCACTTAGATACCTTATACAAGCGCCTCCAGCAATTGAAACATGATTTATCTTTCTTGTAATCCCAATTATTCTTGCCGCTGTTGTTATATGTCCCCCTCCAAGTACTGAATATCCTGCTTTGGATACAGCTTTAAGTGTTTCAAATGTGCCAAGAGCAAATTTTTCATCTTCAAAAACTCCGGCTGGTCCATTAATTACTGCTATGTCATATTGAGGCACAATTTCTTTTATCATAGATATTGTTTTTAAACCAATATCCATTATTTTTCTATTTTTTATAACATTAAAATCCACATCTTTTCTTTTTCCACCCTCTTCAACTGCGACATCTATAGGAAGAACTATTCTATCTTTAAATTTATTGTAGAAGGCTTTAACTTCTTCCTCATTTAAACCTTCTTTATTATCTTCAATAACTTTTCTGTTTATCTCACCAATGTCTATACCGCTCAACATTAAGAAGTAATTTCCTACTACACCTGTTAAAATAACTTTTTCAGCTATATTTTTTTCTAAAACATTTTTCATAACTCTAAACGAATCTTCAATTTTTGCACCACCTAATATGAAAATTTTTTTTCCTGACCCTTTTAATACTTTATTTAAAGCTGAAACTTCTTTTTCTACGAGTCTTCCTACTATGGATGGTATGACTGGTGGAAAGCCAACTAAGGATGCGTGAGATCTGTGGCAAGCTGAAAACGCATCGTTAACATATATATCAAAATTTGGATACAATCTTTGAACAAGAAAAGAAGTAGCATGCTCTTCTGCGGAACGTTTAAGCCTTTCTTCAGCATAAAATCTTACGTTCTCAAGCATTAATATTTCACCAACTTCTAATTTCTTTATTCTGTCTATAACCCTACTTGAAAAACATTCGTCTATGTATTCTACATTTCTCCCAATAAGCTTTGATAGTTCTTCAGCATGAGCTCTTAGTGTTGTAAAATCTTTTTTTCCGGGCCTACTTTGGTGTGCTAGTATTGCAACTTTTGAATCTTCAAGTTCGTTTAACGTTGGTATATGACTTTCTATTCTTAGTGTATCGAGAATAGTTGAGTTTATCATAGGAGAATTTATGTCGAGTCTTAGTAGTACGAGTTTACCACTACATACAACATCATCAAGAGTTGGCAAACCGTCAATCATCGTGTATTTGTATTTGTACCGCTTAATTAAACATTTGCTTTTTCATCTTGTACAATACAAAGTTTAAAAAAGAAATACAAAAAATTTTTAAAATGTAGTAAAATTAAATGTACTGTGCATATATCGTATTAATTTTGGGGGGTAGTATAACATGAAATCAAAAAGTTTAGCTGTATTAGGTGTTGCATTGCTTGTTGTAGCGATAGCCTTAGCAGCCTATGGATACACCACTTGGCAAAAAGCAAATCAGGCTAGTAAAGACATCAACATGGCAAATTTATACATTCAAAAGGAGTTAGATGCTTTTGCCGATAATGGGCCGGCCGATCAGCAGGCTCTCCACGATTTCCTAATGGCTAAGAAGTATCTGGATGAAGCCATAAAACTCGATCCTAATCTGGGTATCGCTTACTACGAGCTATCGGTCGCATACGGTAACGACGGATTTTTCCACCACTATTACAAGTTCCCCAATCAGACCAAGTTTACTCAAGCCATACCATGGTATCTGAAGCACGGGAACAAGAAGATGGCCAACTGGATGTATTGGGCTCAGTGGGCGTTCGAAAATGCCACCTATTATGCTAAAAAAGCTGCTGAATTTCCGAACTTAAAGGGTTTGGCCTACCAGCAGTTGGGAGCTATATACTACGATTACGCGGACAACTACACTTTGAGAAAGAACTTAGTCCTAAAGTACGATTTCATGGCTTTGAACTACTCCGATCAAATTGTAAAACATTCTGGAAAGTATGGTCTCTCAGCTCTATATACCAACATAGCGAGAACATACTTGGCGATGGCCGAACCAAAGCTTGCTGCTAAGTGGTATTGGAAAGCATTCTATACATATCCAATAGATACCGCATACGAACACCTTATATGGACTTTAATTGATCTCGGAAACTGGAGCGGTGCATACTGGGTATCTATGAAGTTCTTAGAGCATAAAGAATGGGAGAGTGATTTGGGCTTGATGCCCGCAGCAATATCCGCATTCTACTTGGGTTATCCATACTACAAGAGCAACAACTACGAAAAGATGATGAAATGGTGGAACAAATCTCTTGAATACTGCAACGAAATAATTACTAAGTTCGGTCCAAGCTCCGATTACTACGGTGAGGCTGCGAGGCTTAAGGCTTTGATATACTTCTACCTCGGCGATTATTACATGAAACACAACAACACGAAGCTCGGTGAGAAGTATATGGATGAAAGTCTGAAGATGTTGGAGAAAGACGTTAAGGCGATGACTGACCACATAACGAATCCCGAAATTCCAGCGGAAGTTCCCGGATCATACTATGAAAGGGCTTTGGCATACTACTACATAGGTCTAATAAAGTCTGAAATAGGTATGAACGGAACTATGAAAGACTTCGAGAAGGCTAAGGCAGATCTGATCTATCTGATGAACAATCCTTGGATGTCAAATAGAGAGGTCGCCCACAGAAACTACTACGTCCTATCCTACATAGGACTATCTGGATTGTATATAAAGATGTACAAGATGACTGGAAACGAGACGTACCTTAAACTTGCTAAGGACACTCTAGAAAAGTTCCAGAATGTTATAGATTCCAACAAGGACTTGGTCGGATGGAAGCACATGTTCGAAGACAAATACGGTAAGAACTTTGGAGAAGGAATATACGAGCAGATGCTGAAAGTTGGAGGAATTCCTGTTTACTTCGGAGTTTTAGAACACTAAATTTTTAATATTAATTTTTTTACAACTTCTCTCCAGCCTTCTGTTGCAATACCCTTAGCTTTATATAAATTTTCCATTTTAATATCTATCCACCCTTCTGGATTTTTTACTATTGCTGGAAAATCTACTGATTTTAACATTGGCACGTCTGTATAATGATTTCCAATACCAAAAGTTTTAGGTCTTTTATTGTAAGCTTTTGAATATAATTCAGTTAGTATTTTTACAGCTTTGCCTTTATCTGTTTCCTTACCATAAACATGCAGAAATTTTCCACCCATTCGTACTTTAAATTTCTTTTCTATTTCTTTTATTGCTTTATCATTCCATTTTACTATTGTTTCACTAAATTCTCTTTTTTTTGCAAGTTTGGCGTCTTCTAAGCTAAGACCTGTAACTTTTGAAATTTCATTAATATCCATATTTCCGTAGTATTTTAATCCTTTAAATTTTTTTAAAAAGTTTAATATTTTATTGTAGTCTGTCCCAAGTTTTATCATCTCATAATCCAAATTTAGTAGTCTGTGTAGTTCGCTATCTTTTGGTATAACTATGGCTGATCCATCTTCTACTATGTATGGATCGTTTATACCAATCTCTTTTCTTATCTTTTCCTGTTCTGCTTTAGTTTTTGCTGAACAAAATATTATAGGGATATTTCTTTTTTTCAACTCGTCTATTTCTTTTATTGCTTTTTTCCAGTCATAATTTTTGTCCAGTAGTGTTCCGTCAAGATCCGTAAATAATATTTTCATATTCATTGATATGTTATCAAAGTTTCTGAATGACTTAACAAAACTTCTATAAATTTTTTCATGTTCATATTTATTATTGGTGGGAGGATTTTATTCTTTTTTAGCTCTTTCTCTTTTTTTATCACTTCGTTCTTCTTTAATTCTTCTAAGATTTCATTTTTTATTTTATCGTTGGCTAACTTACTGTGGTAAATTGTAGATAACGATCCAAAAAGCATCTCTTTTATATGCTCATCGCCCTTATCTTCATGGACATGCGGATTCAAAGTTTCTATTTGATAGACTTCTATTCCCAAGTTAACAGCTTCTTTAAACTTTGAATCTCCTTTCCAGAATTCTTCGAGTAAGTATATTAGTTGATAAGGCTCCACGGAGTAACCAGTAGAGTGAGCCATTATTTCTGCTAACTTCATAGACATTCCGTGTTCTCCTGCATTCCCCGTTTTTATTATGTTTGTTTCAAATCCTGTATGTATAGATATAAGTAAATTCAGAAATCTGTTGGTAATTTCGCTAACTCTACCCCATTTTTTGAAGTACAGTCTATCTTCCATTACCTTCGGTTTGTATCTCCAATGTAATCTTACCATAGAATATGGTGTTTTAGAAAGTATAAATCCAGTAGCATAAAGCTTTATGTATTCATTAACAGAACAGGGAATATAATTATCGGCATCAACAAAACAAACATAATCTTTATTCATATTTTTTGCAAGAGTAAGCCCTACAACCATGCCTTCTGCTTTACCATTTCTAACAAAACCAGAATTATCTAATATCACCTCATAACCTGCCTCTTTAAAGGCTACACTAAGTCCCGGATCTTTTTGATGTATCATTGTTATAGGATGCTTAGTTACTCTATGGAAATTTGATACTATTTCTTTTTCCATTCTAAAAACATCATTTTCACCCCTTTGGCTGTTGGAAACCACTATTATCTCACAGCCTTGAGGAATACTTCTCAACACTCCGTCGAGTAGGTGCAGTTTTTCATCTTTTACGGGTACGATTACTACTGTTTTGTGTAATATCTCATCTATCTCTTCTCTGCTTACACCTCTGAGTAGTGGGCTTTCAAAAGAATTCGATTCAAATTTTAAAACTTTTTGAAGTTCATGTATTTTTACGCATCCAAATATTTCTGTATGTCTTGGCAATTCAATCAACATTAGGCTAATTATAGTGTTATGACTATAAAAAGATTTAGCACTAAGGTGTGGTAAAAGTTATTAACACATGTTTGATTTCACAGAAAGTATGGATAAAAGAAAAAAAGAAATGATAACTATAAACATCGGCAAAAAAGGTCTTACAGAAAATTTAATAAACGAGATTAATTTCCAACTTGAGAAACGTGGGGTAGTTAGAGTAAAAATGCTTCGTAACTTTAGAGGTGATAAGAATAGGAAAGAATTAGCTATGGAAATAGCATCTAAGGTTAAAGGCGAGCTTATCGATCTTAGAGGTTTCGTGCTTACTTTCAGGAGGTGTTAAATGTGGCAACTGTATATGATGTGCCGGCAGATATTTTGATAAATAAAGTAGCAGAAAAATTGAAAGAGTTTGAAGAAATAAAACCACCGGAATGGGCAAAATTTGTAAAAACAGGAGTTCACAAAGAGAGAGCACCCGAACAGGATGACTGGTGGTATATCAGAGTCGCAGCTATATTGAGAAAGGTATACATTAATCAGCCAGTAGGTCTTGAAAGACTAAGGACAGCTTACGGTGGAAGAAAAAGGAGAGGTGTTGAACCACCAAAGTTTAGAAAGGGAAGCGGGTCAATTATAAGAAAAGCTTTACAGCAACTGGAAAACGCTGGTTTATTAAAGAAGACAGATGAAGGTAGAGTTGTTACACCCAAGGGGAGAACATTGTTGGATAAAACAGCCTCAGAAATCAAGAAGGAACTTGTAAACGAAATTCCAGCTTTAGCGAAATACTGATAAGTTATTACTTAAAAGTGATAAATATGGAGGACGAACTTGAGGAAATTAGAAAAAGAAAACTTCTTGAATTACAGAGAGAGAAACTTGAGGAAATGCAAAGACAGGAAGAACTTAAAAGACAACTTGAAGTTCAGAAAAAAGCAATTCTAAGAGCAATTTTGGAACCGGAAGCAAGAGAAAGACTTGCAAGAGTTAAATTAGCTTATCCAGAGATAGCCGAAGCTGTTGAGAATCAACTAGTATATCTTGCTCAGTCTGGTAGGTTAAATACGAGAATAACGGATGATATGCTTAAGGAAATTTTAAGAAGAACTATGCCCAAGAGAAAGGAAACTAAGATAATTAGAAAGTAAGAATGATTGGTGGTGTTTATGGGTAAAAAAACAGTTGGTGTAAAAAAGAGACTTGGAAAATTTTACAAACAAAATAGGAGATGTCCAGTTTGGGTAACATTAAAGACAAATAGAAAAGTGTTTGGAAGTCCAAAAAGAAGGAATTGGAGAAGTAAAACTCTTAAGGTGTAAAGTGGGGTGATTGGCATGGCAGAAATAGTTGTTGAGAGAATTTACAGCCTTAGACTTAAACATAAGATGAAAAAATACCCAAGGTGGCTGAGATCAAAGAAGGCGATGAAGTACATTAGAAAGTTTCTTGCTAAGCATATGAAAACTGAAGAAGAGAAAATAAAACTTGACTCAAGTATAAACGAAAAAGTCTGGGAGAGGGGGGCTCAAAAACCACCTTCTAAAATTAGAATCAGGGTAGTTAAGTTTGATGACGGAGTTGTTGAAGCAGAATTAGCATGAAATCCACTTTGCTATCCATAAGAGGCAACCCTATGGTAGGACTTTACATTAGAGTTAGTGAAAATTTTGCAGTTGTAGGTGTTAGAGATAAAAATGTAGAATTAACTGTTAGTGATATACTTGACGTTGATGTGGTTACAACAACTATTGCTGGAAGTGAGCTTGTGGGAGCTATGATGGCAGCAAACTCGAACTGTGCTATAGTAAGCCACCATACGTCAAAAAAAGAGATTGAGAAAATAAAAAAAGTAACTGATGTACATGTTGTAGAAACTAACATGACTTGTTTAGGAAATATTGTATGCGTCAATGATAAGGGAGCTATAATACATCCAGAGGCGGATGAAAAAATAGAAAACGCTGTTAGAAAAAGGCTTGATGTAGAGGTTTTGAGAGGTACTGTGGGTGGAATAAAGACAGTTGGTATGGCTTCAGTCGTTACAAACATTGGTGGTTTGTTACATCCAAATGCAAGTGATTGGGAAGTAAAGAAAATAGAAAAAACTTTGAAAATTGAAGTTGAGAAAGGTACTGTTAATTTTGGACAGGATATGGTTGGCTCAGGTCTCGTTGCAAACACAAAAGGATATATTGCTGGAGAAGATACAACTGGTTACGAGCTTGGTGTTATTGAGCAAGCTCTTGGGTTTATTGGGTTTTAGGAGGGATGAATCATGTATGAGGTAAAAGGATTGTTTAGAATTGGTAAGGAGTGGAGAAAATTTACAAAAATTGTTAATGCACACAATGAAAAGTTTGCAGTAGAGAAGACGTATTCTATTCTTGGGAGCAACCATAAATTAAAAAGAAATTTAATAAAAATTGAAGAAGTAAAAAAAGTAGAGACTTAATGGTGGTCTTATGAACGAAAAAAATGAAAGAGAAGAAAAAAAGGAGTTAAGCGAAGAAACACAGGCCAAGGTAAGAGAAAAATTACTTATTCTTCAACAGTTGCAGGGTGAAAGTGAGCTGCTTCAAAGAAGGATAGTTGAATTGGAACTCGTTGATACAGAACTTGAAAAAACTATCGAAAGTCTTGAGTATTTTAATAATCTTGATGGATCGGTTGAAGCTTTAATGAATATTGGTGGGGGAGTTTTTGCTTATGTAGATGTAAAAGATTCTAAGAAAATGCTTGTTGATGTAGGAGCGGGAGTTATAGTAGAAAAGGAAGTTGGGGAGGTTATAAAATCTCTAAAGAAGAGAAAAGAAAAACTTGAGGAAAATATAAAGAAACTCAATGAGTCCTTAGAAAGAATAGCTTTAGAAGCAGAAAAAATTCAAGCTGAAATAGCCGAGTTAACTCGGTGATAAATCATGTTTAAATTTCTTAAAGAAAAATTAAAATCTTTTAGAAAAAAAGTTGAAGAGATAGAAAAAAAAGAAGAAGTTAAGCATATTGAAGAATTAAAGGAAGAGAAAAAAGAAGTTAAAGAAGTAAAATTGGAAGAGCCAAAAATAAAGAAAGAAGAAAAGGTCGATAGCTTAGAAAAAAAACCAAAAATTGGATTTAAAGAAAAAGTTTCAGCTTTAATTCTTAAGAGAGAAGTTATTATAGATGAGGGTAAATTAGATGAAATACTGCCTGAACTTGAAATGATTTTACTTGAAAGTGATGTAGCTTTTGAAGTTGTTGAAGAAATATCCTCTCTTCTAAAAGAGAGGCTTGTTGGTAGAAGGAAAAAAATTGGAGAGAAACTGGCGGATATTGTTATTGAAGAGTTAAAGATTATTCTTAAGGATATATTAGATAGAAATAAATTTGATTTTGATGAATACATTAATAACGTTATAAAGAATAAAAAGCCTGTAAACATAATATTTGTTGGAGTTAACGGTACTGGTAAAACTACTACAATCGCAAAATTAGCTAAGAGGCTAATGGATAGAGGATACAGTGTAGTTCTTGCAGCTGGAGATACTTTTAGAGCTGGTGCAATAGAACAACTTGAGGAGCATGCAAATAGATTGGGTGTTAAGCTAATAAAACATAAACCGGGAGCCGATCCAGCTGCAGTTATATATGATGCACTAATGCATGCTGAAAGTAAGGGTATAGATTTTGTTCTATCAGATACTGCTGGAAGAATGCACACTAAGAAGAACTTAATTGATCAGCTTGAAAAAATAAAGAGGGTAACTGAACCAGACTTTACTATTTTTGTAGATGAAAGCATTGCCGGAAACGATGCAGTAGAAAGAGCAAGAATGTTCAACGACGCTGTGGGTATAGATGGAACTATTTTAACTAAGCTTGATGCCGATCCTAAAGGTGGAACAGCAATATCAATAAGCTATGTGACTAATAAACCAATACTGTTTTTTGGAGTGGGGCAAGGATACGACGACTTAGTAAAATTTGACTCTGATTGGTTGTTGGATAGAATTTTTGGTCAATAAATTTTTATATATCAAAAGAAAACTTCCAATCTCTTCTAATTTCAGGTACTTTATTTGAAATAGATCTTCGAGAGAATACTAAATCTTCAAAGTCATAGTATTCAAGCATGTTTTTGACTATGCTTATCAAACATCCCGGAACTCTAACGTCAGCTATATTGTTTGCTCTTTCTACAACATCGAGGTAATCATATAGAGTATCTCTTCCGAAATCGTATTTTATCAATCTTTCTTTTATACCCGGATGTATAGAACATGGTTGTATCATATACTCGGTATCGTACTTTTTTGCTATTTTGGCTATTTCTAAGATATCTCTATCGTTTATTCCCGGTAAAAATACGCATCTTATTATAGTGTCTTTTTCCGCAGATGAAATTTCTATCGCTTTTAAAACATTTAGAAACTCATCTTTACCGGTAATTTTTGCATAATTTTCTCTATTTGAAGCACTTAAACTAATCATAATTATGTCTGCGTCAACACACTTTTTCAGTAGAACTCCATTTGTTTGGAGGTCTATTCTAATGTTGCCAAATTTTTTTCTCAACAGTCTAAATAGATGTTCAAGCTTACTTAATCCAATTATAGTTGGCTCACCATACTGAGAAACAGTAATAACTTTTGGCTTCTCATCTCCATAGTATCCGGGTTTTGGAGCTTTTCCAGTAGCTATACTTGATTTTGCATAACAAAAAATACAGTTTAGGTTACATGCAGTTGTAATTTCATAACTTGGATGATGGACTTCTCCATTCAATCCGGGACAATCAACACAATGCTTGGAATATTTACAATCATTTATATATGCTTCAAGCTCTCCAAGTCTTGAAGATTTTACAATTCTTATACCCATAAAAAATTTTTAAATTTTGCCTTTTAGTAATTCTCTTCCTTCTTCCACAACTATCTTACAGGGAGTGGGCATTTTCTGTGCAGCTCTGTGTAAAGCTTCTTTTGCAAAATCAAAAAACTCTGGTTTTGTCCAGATACTCATTATTTTTGTTCCCGGAAAAACTCTTGCTGCCAATCCAACTGGTTTACCAAATGCTGCTCTCATACCCTGAGATATTCTGTCTGCACCAGCTCCAACGGCCATTCTATGTTCTCTAAGCACATGGTGTGGGTATATCCTGACTTTTAAGAAGTAATTGCTACTTCCAGCTTTTCTTGAAATGTACTTGTTGGCAGATATACGAGCAGCTTCAAGTGCAGTATCTCTTATTTGAACACCCTCTTCTGCAACAAGTGTTACTTTTACTGGAAACTGACCACTCTTGTTACCCATCTCAAACTGCCTCAGTCTTATTCCGGGTACTCCATCAATATATTCTTTCCTTGTATATGGCCTTTCAAGTCTTCTGAACATTCTCGCAGGCTTTTTCGCCAAGATAGACACCTCCCAAATATCCGATTTATTAGGTTATTTAAAAGTTCCCCTATGAATTAAGCCATACAAGTTTAGGGCTAATAAGAACGCAGTGAGTATTGCAGATACTATTGTTGCATCCCTATTGCTTAGATTTCTAGCGTGCTTTATGCCATACTTCCACAGTAGAAATTGCCAAGCTAATACAGCTAAATTAATAATTGTTGCAGCGATTTTAAAGTTTTCAATTCCTGTTAAGCCTTGTATTTCTAAAATTCTTGCTTCTTGGATTGCAATGTATAAATTGAATGGAAAAACAACAATTGAAGGTATAAATGAATAGGCTGCAACTTTTAAAGTGTCTGTAAAGCTACCACTACCACTAAAAATTGCTGAAAGACCGTATAGTATTGCTGAAATGAGTATCCAAGAAACAATAATTGTGATAGGTGAAAGTACAACTGAAAGTTTTATGGATGCGGCAATCGATTTAGCAATTTCTGCAGACATACCTTTTGATATAAGGTACTTGTAAATAGCTTTTGAAAGTGCGGGAGATGTAATCGATGCAGTTATAGCTGAAAGAAATGCTGTTATAAGTACTACGGTAAGACCATTCCATATAGGCTTATTCATTTCAATTTCTCTTTCAAAAAATCCATCTGGATCGAAAAGCAAATCTAATACACTCATGAACTCAATACCGCATCTAACATTTAAAATTTTTACTCACTTTAGTTTTAAAATTGGTTAAAAATCAAATAAACTCATCAAAATTGTCAAAATTGTCAATTTCCAAGCAGTATTTGGCTTCAATCAATTCTTTTGGATTGTATGAACTAATAATTTCACATTTTTCTGAAGGTATAATTTTGGCTTCAATATTCCTCCTCTTCCTACCTCTTATATAATGCTTGGCACTTGAAATTAAATCACAGTAGGGAGGGCAATGACCATTTAATAAGACGCCTTTTTTAATACAATCTTTAAACCAATTGCAGTATACAACTCTGTAATTCTTTGTTTCTGGGTCTATCCAGAGAACGGCCTCTCTCTTTCCACAGCATACTTTAACACAAAGTCCATCGTCGGTCATTTTATCTCCCTCTTATTAATCTCATCACTAAAACTATTAAAGTTTTACTCATACTTATACTTATTATGATGTAAATGTTAGTACAATAGTATATACATATGTAGATAGATACCTATATTGTTAAACTTTTATCGAACAGTATTATAATTTAAATTTGGTTTATTTTAAGATATGTTTTTTCAAAAAATTTTTAAGCCTACGTCTTTTTTAATATTTCTATGAAGAACCCTATAAGAATAACTATCGCCTTAGATGAGGAAAGCAACGAAATCTTTAATAAGTTAAAAGAAAGTAGCAAGTTATCTCAAAGTGAGATAATCCGAAGAGCTTTAAAATTTTACAATTCATATAGAGATTTTGAAAATTATGATATGGATAAACTTAGAATTTACGTCGAAATGCTTAGCGAAGGTGAACATGTTATATTAGATATGGATCATTTTGTTAAATTTATTCACGTTCTCGATACTCATCCTGATAAAAATAAGTTTTTGGAAATTCATAGGGAAATAGCGAGGAGTCATGCTGAGCAATTTTCTGGTAAGAGTCCGGAGTATATACTAAGGAGACTCGAAGCTTGCAACTTCTTTAGAATAAATAAAATTGGTAATAAAGAATATACTCTTGTTTTAATTAATTATACAATAAAAGAATTTGTAAAAATATTTTTGGAGGAAGTGCTCAATAATCTTGGAATTAAGCACGAAATTAAAGAAAATCTTACAAAATTAAGATTGAAAATTTTATAAATTAGTTATAATTTCTATTTTTTGAGAGGATAACTTTTAAATAGCGTGATGAAAAGTTAGAATTGCATAAACATAGGGCCGGTAGCTTAGCCAGGAAGAGCAGCGGACTCTTAATCCGCCGGTCGGGGGTTCAAATCCCTCCCGGCCCGTTTTGGGGTTAATACTATGACGGATTTTCCACGCGTGGTGTGTGTTATACATCTGCCACCTCTTCCCGGATCCCCTTTAAATAAACTTGAAGTGAATGAAATCTCAGATTTTGCTATAAAATCAGCAAGGGCAATAGAAGATGGTGGTGCGGATGGTATAATTATTGAAAATTATGGTGATATGCCGTTTTTAATGAGAGTTGGGCCTGAAACAGTTGCATCTATGAGTGTGATAGCAAAAGATGTTAGAAATGAAGTAAACTTATCTATTGGAATTAACGTTCTTAGAAACGATTGTTTTTCTGCATTGGCTATTGCTAAAGCAGTTAATGCAGATTTTATAAGAGTAAATCAACTTTTTTACTCATCCTTAGCTCCTGAAGGTTGGATTGAAAGTTGTGCTGCTGACCTCATGAGATATAAAGCATATTTAAACAGTGATGTGTCTGTTTTTGCAGACATTGATGTAAAGCATGCCAAACACTTTGTAGATATTGAGGAGTATCTTGAGAATTTTGAGAGATCTCTTGCTGATGCTGTTATTGTTACTGGATCTGCTACTGGAAAACCCGTAAGCTTAGATAAGCTGAAGATTGTTAAAAAATACATTAACAAACCGGTTTATGCTGGAAGTGGTGTAAATCCAGAGTTAGCGGAAATCATTAGGAAAAAGAAGCTTGCAGATGGTATTATAGTTGGTACTTACATTAAGGATGGCATCTTTATAAACTCTAGTAAAGTGGAGAAGATAGTAAAGGCTTTCAGATAGATATATATAATCACTTTTAAGTTCGATGGATGATGAGTATTGTTAACTCAGATGAGCTTAGAAAAATATACTGCAATTTAGAAGTGCTCGAAAAGAAAAGAGAAGAATTAATAAAGCTTTGTAGGGATGTTAGAATTCACTCTACTAAAGCAATAGCTAAAATTCATGCTGGAAAGATGAAAGAGGCAGAAGAGCACATAAACGAGGCTAAAAAAATACTTGAGAAAGTGCTCGATTACAAAGAATATCCTTTCTACCGGGCTATAACTGGTGAGGCTATGCAGGAATTTGTAGAAAGTATAGTATTTTCCTGTTTTGTAAAAAGAAAAACAACCCCTACTTTTGAAAGTATAGAATATCCCTCTATTTTAACAGGTTATGCTGATGTTGTAGGAGAGTTGAGAAGGTATGCCTTAGACTTAATGAGGTATGGAGAGATATCGAAGGCAGAAGAATGTATTGTTGCTATGGAGGAAATATACAATCATCTAATACAATTTAGCTTTCCTGAAAAACTTGTACCCAATCTAAGACACAAGGTGGATTTAGCCAGAAATTTAATAGATAGAACGAAATCCGATTTAATTGCTGCTAAATTACTAAAATTAATTGAGGGAAGGTGAAAATTTGGATTTACTGACTTTTTTAGTAACTGTAGTTTTAGTATCTTTAAGTGGTGTTATGGCTCCTGGACCATTGTTTGCTGCAACTCTTGCAGAAGGTAGAAAAAATCCCTTATCTGGATTTATAGTTTCTACAGGTCATGCTGTAGTGGAAATACCTTTAATTTTAATATTATATTCCTTTGGACTATCCTTAAACTATATTGAAAGGAGGTTTTTAGCTGTTGTTGGCGGTATGGTTATGTTGTATCTTGCATATCTTGAATTAAAGAGCGAAGAAAGTCAATATAAAGGTGGATCTTTATTTGCGGGAGCTGTTATGACAGCTTTAAACCCATACTTTATAATGTGGTGGCTGACAGTAGGCTTAACGTTAATAACAAAATCAATAGAATTCGGAATTTTAGGATTAGTATTGTTTATAATCGTTCATGAAATGTGTGATTATGTTTGGTTGGGGTCTGTTTCGATTTTTTCTGGAAAAATTGCTGAATACGGTAAAAAACTAACAAACGTATTGAAAGCAATATCCTTCTCTATGCTGTTGTTTTTCGGAATAGTTTTTATATATTCTGGATTTGTAGGTAACGTTTAGTTATCAATTTTTAAAAATATTTTAATAATTTTGTTTATATTGTTCTTATGTATAAATTATCTAAATTAAATTATCTAAGACCAACAAGCTCTTCGAGAGCTGCTTTTCTATCTTTTGCTTTAACAATACCGCTTGCAAGTAAAACTCCTTCTGCACCTAAGTCCAATGCTGAAACGTAGTCTTTATTGTTCGTTATCCCTGCTCCACATAAAACTTTAACTTTTCTATTAACATTTTTTGCAGCTTTTACTGAATTCTCTACAATTTCAGGCTCAGCTTTAGAAACTGGTATTCCAGTACCTATTAATTCTGGTGGCTCTACTGCTACGTAATCTGGGTTTAAAGCTGCTGCCGCAGCTGTTGTTTGCACGTTGTTTGTACAAACTACAGAAACAAGTTCTAATTCTCTCATTTTGGATACTATGAATTCTATATCTGCCAGTTTTAACCTTCTTTCACTATGATTGATTAAACTACCCTTAGCCCCCTTATCTTTTATCATTTCTGCGTTTATTCTTCCAGTGTGAGATCCAAAATCTATTGCATCTACGTGTTGAGAGAAGACGTCTATGGACACTTCTTTTACAATTTCTGCTAAATCGAGAGAATTTACGGCAACAGCTATGTATTCATCACATCTGCTTGCCACTTCATCTGCTATTTTTGCAAGCTCAATTGCTTGCTTACCAAAGCCCTCTCTATATGCTTTAAAATTGATTATTATTATTCCCATAATCTTTTAACTACTTTAAAAAATTTAATATTTGCGTAGGAGATGCTGTCCATCACAACTTTCAGCCTCAAATTTAATACCCTCTCTGCAAAAAGCACAACTCAAACCAACCTCTCTACACTTTTCTTCCACACATCTTAGAATCTCTAATCTTATGTTTTTCGGCAGATAAAAGGAATTTCCAATTTTTTCACCAAGTTTAAAGTAGAGTTTTTTGTATTCATTTTTTAACTCTGGAAAGTGATCACACACTCTTTTAAATGAGTCAGCCCTAAGCTTTAGAGTTGATGTTACCACATGATCAACAAATTCACATAGATTTAGGATGTGATCTATTTCCTTCTCATTTATTTTTGGTAATATCGGATCAAGTCTTAAAACTACGGGAACCCCCCAGTCTTTTAATTTTCTTAAAGCTTCAACTCTTTTTTCTGGAGGTGGAGCATTACTCTCCAAAATTTTGGCTTTGTTGAACGATGTTATAGTTATGCTTACACAACAATTTATTTCAGATAGAAGTTTTGCATCTCTTATCACAATATCGCTTTTAGTTACTATGAGTAATTTTGCATCGTAATCTTTCATTAATTCTATGCATTTTTTTGTTATCTTTTCTTTTTTCTCTATAGGTGGATATGGGTCAGAACTATTGGACATCGATATTGGTAACGACAGATCAATTTTTTTTAAATCTTTTTCAAGTCTAATTAGAACTTTTTTCTTTTTTCTTAATTCTCTAAATCTTGGAATATATGTTGCATAGCAATATATACAATTGTGTGAACAACCCGTATAAGGATTAAAAGAGTACTTAGGTTTACATGTGCATATCTTAGACTTCCACGGATCAAAAATTCTAACAACTTCACTCATGGAAGTAAAATTCGTAATTTAAAAAAGGTATGAGTGCCATTGTTACTGCAATTTCTGTTAATTTTGCTCTATCAATCTTATTTTTAGTTAAATATCCTATGGCACCTTGTTTTTTTCCAAGATCTTTTATTCCTGTAAAATGTTCCATGACTTTACCAACCTCACTACCTCCAAGAACTGCTCTCAGAACTTTCTCAGGATACTCAAAACCCGGCCCAAATCCTATGCAAACTCTATCTCCATTGTAAACTGCGGCAACTTGTATGTCTATATACCCAGTGTATGCAAAGTAGCATCTAAACAATCCAGCCTCTACACCAACTCCAAAATCGTAATTTCCGCTTTTATATGCTTTTATAGCCCTGTTTATTGCACCTCTTATAGTTTCGTTGTCAAATGGTTGATTAGAAACACCACTATTTACATCGACACCTTCAACGCTAACATCATCAAAGAACTTAGAAAAAGCACTCTTTACACCGCATATTTTTGCAGGATTCTTTGATCCAACAGACACCTTAATTTTCAAAGCTTTGCACCTCCTATAACTCGGCCATACCTATCTATTTTTCCCTCTTTAATTCTTGTAGATGATATTGGTTTTCCATCTTCAGCCATAACGATCTCGCATACAACAATTTTTATTTCTTTCTTTCCAATCTCCCTTCTTTTTTTGTTTATCTCCTTTGCAGTACTTTCTGTTTCATGGGATACAACTATATAATCGTAATCTTCCGTGAGTGTATTTCCAAAGGCATCATCTATTTTTTCTATTTCAGGTATAAATCCATAATTTCTTAAAAAATATCTTTTTAAGTTTTCAACTCTAATCTTAAATGGCATAACCATCCTAAACCTTTTTCTTGCCATCTTATCACTTGTAACTCCTATTACAATTCTACCGCCTTTAGCCAATTTTACGGCTGTGTCTATTAATTTTGCATGTCCTTTATGTAGTGGATCGAATGTACCACCCAGCACTACTGATGGCATACTTTCACTTTAGAATACTGGAGTATATCTGATTTGTTAAGTGTACACCATTCATTTCGAGTATGAAATTTAGAATTGCACCAACTATAGCTCCTATTAGTAGAGATGCTATAGCTTTCATCTTATACACGAAAACAGCTACAGCTATAATTAGTATTATTGTTGAAGTTACATTTAGTTGAGTTATTTTTGCATTTAAAGCTTGTTTTGCAGCCTCACTAATAGTTGATCCAAGTAAATTGAAAAGTGTGGAAACACCACTTACACCAAACAAAAAGCCTATCACAAAACCTGCAATAGTTAGGATTTTGTCTGACATAGAGGTATATAGAGCTTAATTTTTTAAAAAAATTGCGCCAGTTCGAACGTTACAATTTTATAAAATTTGTTGTGTAAAACCCGCATGCTCGTAGGAATAGACATAGGCGGAACATTTACCGATTTGGTTTACTTCGACGGTTCGAATTTCGGAGTCGTCAAGGTCCTCACGACACCTAAAAGACCGGCGGTTGGCGCTTTAAATGCGATTGAAAAGGCTGGAATCAATTTAGGAAACGTGAAAATTCTCGTTCACGCGACTACATTGGGAACGAATCTTTTTTTAGGTCAAGAGCACCTCAAACCTCCGAAGGTCGCTTTGGTAACTACGAAGGGATTCAGAGACGTAATAGAGATAGGAAGGCAGAGGAGAACCGAGCTATACAACCTCTTTTTCGAAAAGCCGAAGCCTCTCTTGAGGAGGAGGGATAGATTCGAGGTCGAGGAGAGGATAAATTCGAAAGGAGAAGTGGTAGTTCCTCTGAACGAGGAGGAGATGAGGAGGATAGCGGAAATAATAAAGGAAAGGGGTTACGATATCGTCGTAGTTTCTTTCATAAACAGCTACGTTAATCCGAAGCATGAATTGAAGGCCAAGGAGATTTTGGAGGAACTTTGCGGGATAGAAGTCGTGACTTCTCACGAGGTGAACCCGGAGTATAAGGAGTTCGAGAGGACTTCGACCACACTGGTAAACGCCTTCCTAAAGCCTTTGATGTCGAAGTATCTGAACGAATTGATTTCGGAGCTGAGGAGTAGGGGTTTTAGGGGGAGATTTTACGTGATGCAGAGTAGCGGAGGAATAGCGAACGTGGAGATGGCCGTGGAAAAGCCCGCGATGTTCATAGAATCCGGACCTTCGGCTGGAGCGGTTGCCGTTGCCTTCTTCTCCGAACTGACCGGAGATAGAAACGCCATAGGGTTCGACATGGGAGGGACTACCGCAAAAGCCTCCACCATAGTCGATCACACTCCCGAAGTTACGACAGAATACGAAGTCGGTGGAAAGGTTCACGCCGGAAGGCTCGTTAAGGGTTCGGGATATCCTGTTAGATTCCCTTTCATAGATCTTGCGGAGGTAAGCGCGGGAGGAGGGACGATAGCTTGGGTGGATGAGGGTGGGGCTTTGAGAGTGGGGCCCATAAGTGCGGGAGCGGATCCGGGGCCGGCTTGCTACGGGAAGGGGGATAAAGCTACGATAACGGATGCCAACCTCGTTTTGGGAAGGTTGGGAGAAAGACTTGGGAGTGGAATGAGGCTCGATAAAGAGAGGGCCTTGAAGGCCATAGGTAAGCTCGCGGACGAATTGGGGATGGATGTCACGGAAGTCGCGTGGGGAATAGTAAGGATAGCGAACACGATAATGTCCAAAGCCCTGAGGATGGTTACGGTAGAGAGGGGACACGATCCGAGGGACTTCGTCATGTTCGCCTTCGGTGGAGCGGGGCCCATGCATGGGGTGGAGCTTGGAGAGGAGCTTAACGTCAAGGCAGTAGTGATCCCTCCGAATGCGGGTGTCTTTTCAGCATACGGTCTGCTTCTGGCGGATTTGAGGGTGGATTTGGTTAAAAGCTGGCTCAAGCCGGCTAAAGAGGATGAGATGGAAGAGGAGTTCGACGGTATGGCCAAGAAGGCTCTGGAATCTATAAAGATGAGCGACGTCAAGATATTCAAGGCTGTGGATCTGAGATACAAGGGGCAGAGCTACGAGATAACCGTTCCTTGGTTGGGGGTTGAGGAGAGCGAAAGGATTTTCCACGAAAGGCATGAAGCCCTATACGGTTTCAGGCTCGACGATGACGTGGAATTCGTCAATCTTAGGGTCACCGCTATAGGCTTCGTCGATAAACCCAAGCCAGTGGGGAAGGAGGTTGAGGAGCACGAGCCGAAGCCGGAATACAGCAGAGAGGTCTTCTTCGGCGATTGGTTCGAAACCCCCGTTTTTAAGAGGGAAATGCTAAAGCCGGGTGCGGTTATAGAAGGACAGGCGATAGTAGAGAGCTACGATACGGTAATAGTAATTCCCCCCGACTTCAGAGCTTTTGTGGACGGATGGGGAAACGTGAGGGTGGTAAGATGATAACGGTCGAAGTGATTAGGAATTCTACAGAATTCATAGCGGAGGAAATGGGAATAGTTTTGAGGAATACCGCCTATTCGCCGAACATAAAGGACAGGCTCGACTTCAGCTGTGCGATCGTTTCGAGGGAAGGAGACCTCGTAGCTCAGGCGGAGCACATCCCCGTCCACTTGGGAAGCTTGGCCGTCGGAGCCAAAAACTTCGTCGAGTGCATAGAGGAGTTCGAGGATGCGATATACGTAACGAACGATCCGTATGTAGCTGGAACGCACTTGAACGACGTGATGCTTTTGAAACCCGTGTTTTACAAGGAATTGATCTGCTTCGTCGTGAACAAGGCCCATCACGTCGATGTTGGAGGGACAACGCCGGGAAGCATGAGCATGGATGCCAGAGATCTATACGCTGAGGGATTGATAATCCCGCCTACGAAGCTCGACGACAAGGTTATGGAGTTCATCAAGGCGAACGTAAGGACTTCCAATTTCGTGGGGGATCTGAAGGCTCAGATAGCATCTCTAAAAGTCGGGGAGAAGAGGATCTTGGAGCTCATAGACAAGTTCGGAGTCGAAACCTTGCTTGATTCTTGGAGGGAGGCGATGGATTATACGGAAAGGCTGACCAAGGCTAAGATCGAGAAGCTCGGAGAGTTCGAATGCGAGGGAGTCGATTACGTGGAATACGAAAAACCGCTCAACATAAACGTTAGAGTGGTCTCCAAGGGAAAGATATTCGTCGACTTCTCTGGCACCCATAAACAAGTTAAAGCTCCGCTGAATGCGGTTTTCGGAGTAACCGTAGCTTCCACATCCTTCGCCTTGAAAGCGGTATTGGATCCGGATTTGCCGATGAACCACGGATTTCTCAGGGCCATAGAAATCTACGCTCCAGAAGGAACTCTGGTAAATCCTATAAAGCCTGCTCCAGTCTCTGCTGGGAACGTGGAGACTTCGCAGAGGATAGTAGATGCGATATTCAAAGCTCTGGCGGAGATCTTCGAAATTCCGGCAGCATCTCACGGAAGCATGAACAACGTGATAATAGGCGGAGAAGGTTGGGCGTTCTATGAGACCTTGGGAGGAGGGAGCGGGGCGAGGCCGAACGGAGACGGCATAGACGGCATCCACGTCAACATGACGAACACGATGAACACGCCGGTGGAGGTTATAGAGAGGGAGTATCCGATCATGGTTCTGGAGTATTCCTTGAGGGAGGATTCCGGAGGGGCGGGGAAGTTCAGAGGAGGGCTGGGAATAAGGAGGGTTTACAAGCTTCTAAGCGACGCTACGCTCTCAATCATAGCGGACAGGGTAAAGATAGCACCTTGGGGACTTAAGGGGGGAAAGGAAGGTGAGAGAGGAGAACACTACGTCCTTAGAAACGGAAACAGAATAGAGCTAAGCGGAAAGGAGACGATCGAGCTTAAGGCCGGAGACATCGTCGTAGTAAACACGCCGGGAGGTGGAGGTTATGGGGATCCGAAGGAGAGAGATAGAAGTAGGATTTTGGAGGATTTGGAGGACGGAAAGGTGAGCGAAGAATACGTGAGGAGGTGGTTCGGTGAGGTTTGATGTAGCATTTCTGATATTTTACGTCCTCGTGTTCTGCTGCTATCTCGTGAACGGAATAGAGCCGACGGTGATGGGGCTGAGCTTCGTTTACTTCTATTCGCTCTTGGTCTGGGCTTTCGGGATGGTATTGCTGGTTTTGATGGCAAAGTTCGTTTGGAGGTGATCTTTTGGAGGCTTGGGAGGTTACCACGGCGGTAATAATCCTATACAGCCTTCTCTGCATCGGAATAGGATACTTGGCCGGCAGAAGGTTTCAGAAGAGTGTGGAGGACTTCTTCGTTCTCAGCAGGAAGGCTGGACTGATAGTCGTATTTCTGGCGATAGCTTCGACATACCACAGCGCCTTCGCCTTTCTGACGAGCGTGGCGGTTTACGCATCGACGGGCATCTCCTTCTGGATAGCCGCGATGGCCTGGGTCATAACAGCATCTGTCTGGGGTTACTACTACGGCAGGAGGGTGTTCTTGTTGGGGAAGGTGAAAGGATTCGTCACTCCAGCGGATCTCCTTGCGGAATACTACGGAAGCGAGGCTCTGAGGTTCGTGACTGCGATAGTAATGGCAGTATTCGTCATAGCTTACATAGTCGTTCAGGCGATCGGGCTGGGAATCATTCTATCCATAGGTAGCGGAGGGCACATACCCTATCAGGAAGCTTCGCTGATTCTGATGCTGATAGCTGCAACATACGTGATATTAGGCGGACTCAGAGCGGCTTACTGGACGGACGTTCTGCAGGGAGTTTGGATGTATATAGGAGTTTGGATAGCTGGAGTAGTGATAGTCCTGAAGTTCTTCCCTCAGGGAATTCCCCACCTCATGCAGGAAGTTATCAGGGTTAAGCCGAAGCTTTTGACTATGAACTGGAGTCCGGAGATGCTTCTCAGCTGCATAATGGTTTACGGAGTCGGACTGATGATCCTCCCCCACCTCTGGATAAAATATTATGCGGCGAGGGACACTTGGACGATCAAGTGGTCGAGCGTTGCCACTGCATTCTACCTCAGCAGCTACTACATACCCACCGCATTCATAGGGTTGGCAGCAGCCGTGCTCAACGTAACTGGATTCCCAGCTTTGGGGCTTAAAGCCGGCTTTATATCCGAGTTGATAAAGCAGTTCGGTTCGAGGGATGCGGTGATGGCGTTCATGATATACCACTTCACGAACCCGATCTTAGCCGGATTCCTACTGGCCGGAGCGGCTGCTGCGGCAATGTCCACGCTCGACTCGTTCTTGGGTGCTACATCCTTAATCCTCACGAGGGACATATACCAGAGGGTAAGAAAGGGAGCAAGTGAGAAAGAGCTAATTCTGGTAAGCAGAGCCCTCCTCTTAGCTTGGGCGTTCATAGGCTGGTATCTTGCGGTTCTAAAGCCCGGGCTGATATTCAACATAACCGCGATAGCGTGCGCCGGTGGATTGCAGTTCCTTCCGGCCTTACTTCAGGCGATATATCCTAATAGGGCATGGCTCAGCAAGGAGGGAGCGATAGGAGGGATTTTGGCTGGAACCGCAGTTACCTCCTTACTCGCGAAGCAGATCGGAGGGAAGATTGGATTTCCGATAGTCTTCCACCCGGCCATGGCGGGAACGATAGGTCTTGCGATAAACTTCCTGATTGCGATGGCCATAAGTATAGCCGTAAAACCAAAGAGAAACGAAGAATTCGTAAAAATGCTTCTTTAAGTTTCAATTTTTAAACTTCTACACCAATCCCGAGGCAGTATTTTTCAAATTTTTCATGAGATAATAAATCTTCTGAAGAGCCTTCGTACACTACTTTTCCTCCAATTAACATGTATGCTCTATCGCTGATTTCAAGAGCTCTCTTAATATTTTGTTCCACAAGTAATATTGTCAATCCAAACTCTTTTTTGAGCTCTATTATCTTAGAGAATATAGTTTCTGCAAACTTAGGTGAAAGTTGTGCAGTTGGCTCGTCGAGCATAAGTAGTTTTGATTTTCTCACTAATGCTGTAGCTATTGCGAGGAACTGTCTTTCACCACCGCTTAAATGACCAGCTTTTCTTTTTAGATGTTTTTTTAGCTCGGGAAAGACTTTAAGTGCAATTTTAATTCTTTCGTTTGTTTCTTCATTGCTTAGTGTATATCCTGCAATTCTTAGATTTTCTTCAACACTCAGGTTTACAAAAACATTATCAGTTTGCGGGAGGTAAGCTATTCCGAGTTTAGTTTTTTCATGTGGAGGTGTATTAGTCACCTCTTTACCGTAATATGTAATTTTTCCGGAATATATTGTTGAAAGACCGAAAATTGTTTTTAAAAATGTAGATTTTCCACTCCCATTAGGCCCAACGATGGTTGTTATTTGATTGTCGTATATTTTTGCGTTAACATCAAAAAGTATGTGTAGCTTTCCATATCCAGCATTTACATTTTCAACTTTCAATACTTCTTCCATTTATCCACCACCTATATATACCTCCACTACTTGTGGATTGTTTATTACCTCCTCTTCACTACCCTCTGCTATTACTTTTCCACTTGCCATAGCGTATATATAATCAACGTACCTTAGGGCAATATCTAATCTGTGTTCTACTATTAGAAAAGTTATACCTTTATTTTTAAGTTCAACTATTCTTTTTAGTATTTCATGAGCTAAAGCGGGAGCGACACCGGCTATAGGTTCATCCATGATTATTAACTTCGGCTCAGTCATTAGAGCTCTTCCAACTTCAAGTAACTTCAGCTGACCACCACTCAATTTATAGGATTCTTCATCCCATAGATGGTCAATTCTTAAAAACTCCAAAATCTTGAAAGCTCTCTCCACTAACTCGTCCTCAAACTCACTCCACTTTTTATAATTTAGCGCAGAAATAACATTCTCTCCCACATGCTTTCTTGCTATTAATAAGTTCTCCAAAACAGTAAGCTTTTTTAATGGTTGTGGTGTTTGAAAAGTCCTTACTATTCCGAGATCATATATTTGATAAGGTCTCTTTTTAGTTATATCCTGTCCTTCAAAGATAACTTGTCCAGAGGTAGCTGGATAAAATCCTGTTATAACGTTGATTAGTGTTGATTTCCCACTTCCGTTGGGCCCAATTATTAGTGTGATAGTTTTCCTACCAACTTTTATATTAACTCCATCCAAAACAAGAACATCTCCAAAAAATTTAATAAGATTGCGAGTTTCAAGTATTGGGTCTTTCATTTAGTGCCTCCTTCTTATTAAAGCTGCTGTTGCAATAACTGCTATGGCAACTACAAACTCAAATCCTGGACTCTTCTTTGCAGGAGTTGTAGTTGTTTCTGTTGTTGTAGTTGTGGTTGGGGTAGCAGTTATTACTGGTGGCGTTGGCTTGTGATACCATACAACTGTGTCATTCTTGTAGTACCACTTTCCTGCCATATCCCACTTATCTGCTTTGGTAACATAGTATATACCATAGTTACCACTTGCTCTATCATTCCACTCGTTTAGCTTTATGAAGCCTGTTACTGGTTTAACTCCATAAACTCCTTTGCTATAGTTTAATGTAACTTTTGGTATTATTTCAGCCATAAGGCTTGCGTTGTATTTACCATTGTTCATCTTCATAACTTGTGCATAACTCAAGCACAGCACCCATGCGGCATCGTATGCATTAAGAGCATACTGGCATGGTGTGTGATTGTAACCCATTTCTTTGTACTCTTCTACAAGCTTCTTAAATGCAGGACCTCTTGCTTCGAATACAGTTGAATACAACCCCACATCTTTTATCACTGGCTTATTCTTTGCAGCCTTTATAACTTGTGAGCTATCTGCACATCCGTCACAGCCAAACCATGTAACTTTGAACAGTATTGAGTTGTCTGGTATCTGAGAGAGCATATCTGCTACTTCTTCATAGCTAAATGCTATAACACCAACGTGTGCATTTCCATACTTCTTTACTAGTTGGTTTACATCGTTAGCCATTTTCTGTATATATGAGCTAAAGTCTGCTGTATTCTGATCATATGCTATACTGTCTTTTATTACAATGCCCTCATCCTTGAGCTTAGGCTCAATACATTGATACAATCCTTTACCCCATGCATTTCCGACGTAAACTATTACTACAGCTTTTATTCCCGCACTTTGTAGCTCTTTTGCTATTGCTTTTGTTTGGAAGTCATCGGTTGCAACAAATCTGAATATGTACTTCTTATCACTTGGCTTTGTACATCCTATTAATGGTGGTATTGCGGTTGAAGAAGGAGATATTATTATTATTTTGTTTTGTGTAACGTAATTTTTTATATTGGCAACTTCTCCGCTGCCCATTGGACCTATTATCAGTTTTATACCCTTTGAATTCAACATTTGTACTTTCTGCAAAGCTATTGTTGGATTTACTTGTGTATCTTCAAAGTCAAAACTAACAACGTACGGCTCATTATGTGCTTTAAAGTAATTATCTATATCCTTTTGAGCTATTGTTAAGGCATTTTTTATATCATGTCCGTAGGTGGATAGTGGACCAGATAGATCACAGAGAACACCTATTTTTATAGTCTTTACTTCCTGTGCATTTACTGCGGGTAATGTAGCTACTAATAGTATCAATACTGGCAACAAAATTTTTAAGTTTTTCATACTACCTACCTCCTACTTTGCCAATATATGGCTATATAGGGGCTCTAAACTGTAAAGATGGGCGAGAGGTTTTAAATTTTTCTCTCTTATTTTATGATATTTTATGAAATTTAGGCAAATTTGGTAAAATACTAACAGGCGAAAAATGTATTAACCCTTCTGAAAACTAATCTAAGAATGTTTGACGTTGGATGGGGCGAAGCAACAATAATACTCATGTTAGCATTGTTGTTATTTGGACCGGATAAGCTGGCAGAGTTTGCAAGAATGCTTGGTAGATTGTACGGTGAATACAAAGCTGCAAGAAGAAGATTGGAAATAGAGCTTCTTTATGGGAAGGAAGTGATTGACAGAGACTACTTAAAAGAATTGGCAAAAAATAAACTTGAGTTATCTGAATTGAATCACAACTTTGTTGGCCTTGAAGATAATAATATTAATAAAAAGTTGGAGGAAAGAAAAAAGTTTGAGTAAGTGTGTGGGTGATATAAGATGATAGGTACAAACGAGTTGTTGATAATACTTGCAGTAGCTGTATTTTTATTTGGAGCAAACAAACTTCCTGAATTAGCAAGAAATCTTGGTAGAAGTGCTGCAGAATTTGAAAAAGCAAAAAGAGAAGCTGAACTTGAATTAATTGAGTTAGAAAGAAAGTATAGAGAGGGCGAATATACAAAATCGGAAAGAAGAGTGAAACTTGAAAAAATAGCGAAAGACCTTGGGATAGATCCTACTAACAAGAGCGATGAGGAGTTGCTTGATGAAATTAATAAAGCACTACCTAAAACAGAAAAAGCCGAACCTTAAATTAGATGCTTTATAATTTTCTCTGGACTATAGTAACTGTAAGTTCTATTTGTTCCATCTACTATTTTCATTTTTATGCACATTGAGAGGACATTGCACATAACAGCAACAATTCCAGCTCTAAATAATTTCTCCATTCCAATTTCACTCATTTTTTCAAAGCATGTATTTCCAATTTTTTCTGCCCTTTTACAATTGAGCTTGCAAGGATAAAAGTTGAAAGCAAACAAAGTTAAAGGTAATTTTACGTTCATTATATTCTCCTTTTTAAGAAATATGGAATCAAGAATTGTGTGATATCCATTCTCAATAAATTCCATAGCAATAAGTCCTTCGGGAGAAGTAATCCTTTTTCCAGAGTTTCTAAGCTTTTTCCTTCTAACAAAGTTTTCAACACAACACTTAGGATATCCGAGTAAATTTCCTTCTATCTTGTTTATCTTGTATATTTTACTCGTATTTCCACTTTTTAATATATTTTCTTCTATTTTTCTTATTTTTTTCAGCTGATTTTTAGCCCATTCCTTATCTTCTTGCTTACATATATAAAATTGAAGTTCGGGGGTTATTATAACTTTTCCGAGACATACAATTCTGTTCACCAAATAAAAGAAAGGTATGTACACTAAATCAACTCCAAATACTTCTGTTTTTTCTAATTTTTTTGAAAGCTCGAATTCAAGCTTCTCTACTTTGCTGTATGGATCGTTGGGATCAAAAAATGTAAATATTTCGTTAACTGTTTCCTTCGTTAATTCTGGAAATGGATTGTACATAATACATTTTGACACATTAGCTATAATTCTAGAAACTTCAAAAAAAAGGCAAAGTCTGCTCATATTGTAGTCTTCTTTATTTGTTCTGGACTTAACTCAGTTAATATTTTATGAGCTGTTATAACACCAACTGGCTCCCCAGAATCAGTTACAACAAGTATTCTCATATTTTCCTCCCTCATAATTCTCATAGCTTCTCTAATTTTTGTACTTTTTTCAACAAAAACGACTTTTGGAATCATATATTCTCTAACGGGTGCATCTAATTTATTCTCTGCTAAGGCTTTTGCAATTTGAAGAAGGCATATAATACCCACAAAGGAATCACCTTTCTTTACTGGAGCACAATGTATTTCATTTTTTGCAAGTATTTTTGTGGCATCTCTGATACTTTGTTCAGCATCCACAGTTATAATGGGTGTGGACATGTGATCTTCTACAGTATCTTTTGGAAGAGCAAATATCTTTTTAATACTAATTAATATGGAATTTGAAGTATCATCTCTTCCAATAACTGTTCCCCATACCATTAGCTCATTAACTGGTGTTGGTCCAATTATAACTTCACTTCCCGGATCTATTGTCTTTATATCTCCAACAATTCTTACTCTTGCAGAACAAATTTCTGGATGGCTTAAAGATGGAAAATCCATTTCTTCAGCACTTGCATCTATTGGTTTTTTATTTACAATAATTGGTACTTTAACTGATTCCTCAGGTTTTGTTATTGACATAAGTTCATAGGCTTTTGTAGTGGGTCTGTAACCTCCCTTAGGTCCCGGTACGCCCTCTACCAATCCAAGAGCTCTTAAAGCCTGCATTTGATTTCTTACAGTTCCCGGATTTCTGTTTATCAATTCTGCTATTTTTTCACCTTTTATTGAAGTACCTCCTGTTTTTTTGTATAGCGTTATTAAAGCATACAATATATCTTTTTGAATTTGGGTTAGCTCGAGCATACATTTCACCTCTTTTTTTGTTTTTCAGACACATATAAATATCTTACACTGCTAATTCGTTTTGTTTGCTAATATTTGACCACCACTTAATTTTAATACCTTGAATTAAATTATTTTACAATGGAATTCAATGCTGAAATTCTGCATAAGTTGCCTACTGTATTAACTGCAGATGAATTATTAGATAAAGCTTTTAGAAGAGCATCCAAGGTTTCTGGAAAAAGGAGAGAAAAAGCCATTAATAAATTGGCTACAGTATCCAACGTAATATCTTCTCACTTTAATTACGTTCTTAAAGCACATCCAAGTTATACATCTATGCCAGAGTTTTACAGGGAGCTTATAGATCTAACGATAGGTTTAGGAAAGATAAGGAAAAGCTTAGCTGCACTAAAATGGGCTGATAACATGGTGCAAAAAATAATCAATAAAGGTATAAAGCAAATTAAAGGAGGTAGAAGCCCTGAATTAGTTTTGAGAGAAACGTATGGTAGAGTTGCATCTGTTGTTAAGCAAATTGATAATGAACTTAAAACTCTTAATGAAGCTAAAAAATTGATGAGAAGAATACCAGTTTTTAGTGACAAACCAGTTGTGGTTGTAGCGGGTTATCCCAATGTTGGGAAATCAAGTCTCGTTTCGAGAATATCAAATGTTGAACCAGAAATTGCGAGTTATCCATTTACGACTAAGGAAATATACGTTGGTATTTTTGAGCATGATGGTGTAGAAGTTCAGATAGTTGATACACCCGGTATATTGGACAGACCAATAAGTAGAAGAAATGAAATCGAAAAAAGGGCAGTTCTTTGTATAAAGTATATAGCTGATTGTATACTCTTTGTTATAGATCCAACTGAAAGTTGCGGTTATTCACTGGAAAAACAGATGTCATTACTTAACGAGGTTAAAGAACTCGGCAAACAAGTAATAGAAGTTTACAGCAAAGCAGATATGCATGATAAGAGGGACAGAATAGCTTTTTCAGTAGTGAGTGGTGAAGGTATTAAAGAAGTTAAAGATGAGATTGTTAAAACAATTAAAGGCTAACTTTTAATACACACTCATCTACGCTTTCAGCTTCTGATAGAACTCCTTTTGGAGTTATAACTGCACTTTTTACACCGAACTTTTTTCCAGAATATACGGCAGTTTTTGAAATTTTTACTATTTTTACACCATACTTTTTTGCAGCTTTAATAGATAAAGGATGACCTTCAACTGTAGGATGTTCGGGAGAAGTCATTGATATTGGTAAAAAAACTATTTCTGAGTTTTCACATACTTTTTTAACTATACTATCTTTAAGGCAGTCTGCACATATCATTATTCCCGCTCTAGTCGAGTGTATTTTGAAAGATACGATTTTATTACCGGGAGATATACCAGCTTTTATTTCCTCATCTATTATGTTTATCTTTCTATACTTGGCTATAACTTCTCCTTTATTCAAAACGTAGCAAGTGTTGTAGTATTTATCTTTATGTTTCTCTATTAAACTTCCTGCTATTAAGATAGCAGCATTATAGCTAACTTCCTTTAATTCATTAAATATCCAATTGGATTCTTCATACATTCTCTTAGCAGCATTTTTTCCAAAGTTTTCTGTCATTTCTTTGAAAAATCCGAGAGGGTAGGCAAAAAATTCAGGTAGGGCTATCACATCTATATCTGAGCAATTTTTGATGCAATTAATTACTGCTTTTACATTCTTCTCTATGCTTCCTCTGTCCTCCATTTGATATATACCTACGTTCATAGAAGTGCTTTGTTGATTGGGTGTTTTTTAAGTATTGTTTTATTTTCGGAAAATACTTATATTATAATGTATCCTCAAATTTTATGAAAAAGGTGATATTCATTTTAATTGCACTAGTTGTTTTAGTGATGGGTTGCCAGCAAAAGCAAGTTAACTTAAACAAGCAGAGTAATTTGAATAATACGACAAACGTAATAGAGAAAGTTCTAAATAAATATAAAAAAATAAATTCCTTTAAAGCAGATGTAACCGTCAATATAATAGTAGGGAATAGAAAGTCAAACCTCAATTATGTATATGCTTTTGAAAAACCGGATAAAGAGTACATACGTGACTTAAATACAGGAAATATTGCAGTTGTAAATGGTACCTATAAAATAATTTATTTGAAAAATATGAATACTATACAAATAATAAAATTCTACAATAAAAGTAAAATAAAGAAGATGTTTTTCAGAAAAATACTTTCGGATTTAAGTAGCTGTGAAGTTAATTACATAGGAAATCAAACAATAGATAATACAAAATGCTACGTTCTTGAAGTCAATACCAAAAACACTCCTCCCTACAAACTCTGGGTCAATTCTAAACTTCTGCCTGTAAAAGTAGAATACACAGCTCAAACTAAACTGATACCAAACGTCAGATTAATTGTATATTACAAAAACATTAGTATTAACAACGTAAACGATAGTGTTTTTAACTTTACGATTCCGAAAAATGTAAATATTTCTAAAAGTTATATCTGCGATAATTTTAGTCAGGCAGAGAATCATATTAGTTTCAGACCATTCATACCAAAATATACAGATGGCTTAAATCTATACGAAGTTAGTGTGACTACAAATGGATATCAAACCCTCCAAGCTATATACAAAAATAATACCAACTATATTTATATAACTGAGACAAACAAAAATTCTACACCTCCAATAGGGATAAAAACTGTAAATGTAAATGGGACTAAAGTTTATCTGGGAATGCACTACTGTAGTTTTATTAAAAATGGAATACATGTTTTATTATTGTCGAATATTAATACCAGTGATATGCTAAAAATAGTTAAATCTATGATTTAAATTTTTAAATACTTATTTTTTCTACTTGTTCGAATGGTATTCCAAAGCTGGTTATTTTTAGATCTATGTACGCAGTTCCTTTAACTTTGAGAGTTACTGCCCCATTCTTAGCTAAAACCACTAAAGACTTAATTGCTTGTAAATCATCTATCTTTACAGGAATTGTTATTTCTGTTACTCCATTAGCTTTTATACTTACATCTTTTTTAACTCCATGCCCAAGGTAGTGGTATGCTCCGTTTTGTAAGTAGTATATATCAAAATCAATCATAGTTAAATGAGCCCCTATTGGGTTTGGATTGTCTATTTTAACTTTGACGTTTAATACTACACTTGTGGGCGTTACAGAGTATGGTTGTACACTTTCAACTTGTATTGATGGTTTTTTTATGCCAATGCAACCAAGAGAACCTAAAGCCAAAACCAACATTAAGTACACTATTTTCCTCATAGTTTAACATGTACTAAAGTAGTTAAAAAGGATTTTGTATGAAAGTTTTGATAAGGAATTTTGGGTGAATAAATATGTTCTTCCTTTTTGATTATTTTCATCGTAGGATTATATTTTAAAAACTCTGGAAATATCTGTCCTTCTGAAGTTCATCACCCTTTAAATCCACATTTTTCTTTACACTCAGCGTATCGAGGGCAGATAATTAGTAAAACTCAACAGCAATACAAACCGATAATTATTAATTCAATATTCTCAACTAAGTTTACATGCTCAGCTACAGATTTGAATGTGGAAAGAATGAGGATGGTGGTTTAACACACTATGTAATGCAAAACGAAGAAAGTCCATTTTAATACTTATGAAGTTCGAAAAACTTTTTGATAATTTTTATAAAATTTACATAGCTGGCCTTAAAAAGAATATTTATCTTGACTCAGAAACAAATTTCTGGGCTTATGCTGGGGAAAACGAAGAAAAAGAGGTTTTTAATTTATTTAAAGATGTTCGAGATGAACTGTTGGATGAAATGAACAAACATAGATTTGAAGTAAAAATAAGAACGATATATTTAAATGTCACCGATAGGTGTAACGCAAACTGCCCTTACTGCTATATACCCTACGAGAGGAGAAAGAATGGTAGAACAATGAGTAAAGATGAGCTTGAAAAATGGTTAAACTATTTCTCTGAAATAGGTGTGGAATGGATAATTTTTCATGGAGCAGAACCAATGATTGCAAAGGACTTGGTGTTTGAGGCAATAGATAATTATTCAGAACTAAACTTTGGAATTCAAACAAATGGGTTTTTGCTAAACGAAGAAGATTTAAATTTTATTATTCATAAAAAAGTAAATCTTGGAATTTCTTTTGATTCACCTGATAAAAGAGTAGAGGACTTTTTAAGGGGTAGAGGACACTATGATAAAATTATGAAAATCCTTGAATTAGCAAAAGGTTATGAAAGATTGAGCGTTATAACCACAATAAACAGTTATAACTACACTCAACTTGAAAAAATAGTTGATATTCTCGTTGGTAAAGTTCAAGTTTTGTTAATGAACATGGTTAGAGGAACTCAGGAAAATGGAAGAAGTATGAGAATTAATGCTGCTGAACACTTTATTAAAGCTGTAGAGAAGTCTATAAATTATACAAAGAATGGTAAAAGAATTGTAATTGGAGATTTTGCCAACTATCTGTTGGGTATATTGGCTCCATCTGCGAGAGTTCTGCAATGCGATGTATCACCCTGTGGAGCTGGAAGAAGGTTTTTAGCACTAACAACAGATGGATTTTATCCGTGCAGTGAGTTTATAGGTCTGAAGGAATTTAGATATAATGGTGATCTGCATACTGCAATAGAGAAATTCAAAAGAGTTAGAGAAAGAGTAGTAGAAAAAATAGATATTTGTCGCGAATGCCCAATTAGAAATATCTGTGGTAGTCCATGCCCTGCGGAAGTTTACTCTGAAACAGGATCTTTGTTTTCACCAAGCCCCTCATGTGAATACTACAAAAAGGTTATAGAGCATGCTTTCAGAGTTATAGTCAGAGGGGATTACAAGTACGTACTAAAAATGGAAAACTTAAAAGAAAAATTCTCTATTTGTTAAATGTATTCTCTTGGGTCAGTTATTTCTCCTTTTAAAGCTGATACGGCTGCAGTTGCAGGAGATGCAAGGTAAATTTCAGCATTTGGATTTCCCATTCTTCCTTTGAAATTTCTATTTTGGGTGGAAAGACAAACTTCACCATCAGCAGGAATACCCATGTGAATACCAACACAACAAGCACATCCCGGTGGAGCTATTAAGCCCCCTGCCTCAACTATTGTTTTTAAGTATCCTAACTCCATAGCTTTGATGTATATTCTTCTACTTGCTGGAGCTACAATCAATCTTAGATTTCTTGCTATTTTTTTACCATTTAAGATTTTTGCAACAACTTCAATATCAGATAATCTGCCATTTGTGCAAGTTCCAACAAAAACTTGATCTACTTTTAAGCCTTCAACTTTTGATACTTCGCAAACATTATCTACGTTGTGCGGTCTTGCTACAAGGGGTTCTATGTCTGATGCATCAAAGTACAGTTCTTTTTCATATTCTGCGTTTTTATCAGCTTTTATCTCTATAAAATCATCAATTCTACCCATTTCTGCAAGAAATTCTTTTGTTTTTTTATCAGTTTCAAAAAGTCCAGCTTTAGCACCACACTCTACAGCCATATTGGACATTGTTAATCTTGCTTCCAAACTCATCTCTTTTACACAATCACCATGAAATTCAAGAGCTTTGTACGTTGCACCATCCGCACCTAAGTCCCCGATAATTTTTAAAATTACGTCTTTGGAGTAAACGCCCTTTTCCAATTTACCATCAATTTGTATTCTAAAACTTTCTGGAACTCTGAACCAGTTTTTTCCGAGAGCTACAGCTATAGCAACATCTGTAGATCCCATGCCTGTTGAAAAACAGCCAAGAGCACCATAAGTACAAGTATGACTGTCCGCTCCTACTGCAAGGTCTCCCGGTTTTACCCAATTCTCAACCATTAATTGATGGATAATTCCTTCTCCCGGACCATTAAAGTTTGCACCTATTTTCTCTGCAAATTCTCTTATGAACTTTTGGTCATTGCTCAACTCTTTTCTTGGGGATGGTGCAGCGTGATCTACAAAAAAGTGCGTTTTATCAGCAGCTTTAACTTCAACTCCAAGTTCTATTATTTTTCTTATTGATAGTGGTGCTGTACCATCCTGTAATGCTATCTGGTCTATTTTTGCAACTACTATTTCTCCAGCGGAAACATCCTTTCCACATTTTTCACTGAAAATTTTTTCAGTTATGGTTGACATAACACATCCTCTCTCTTCAGTTTAAAAATTTTAGTCTAAATAATTATCCCCGCCTCTTTTAGTTTAATTCTTGCAAGTTTTCTCTCTTCATCCTCCGAATTTTCTGCCAGCTTTTTCAATTCTTCAAATGTAATTGGTAAAATCTTGAAAGAACTATTTTCTTTTTTAACCTCAAAAATTTTTTTTAGTTTGGCATTGTCAAACATGTAAAATGCATCCTTTGGTCTAACGTTTTTTCCCGTACATGCAAGACATATATATCTGTGTTTTCCATTAACCTTCAGAACTACGAAGTGTAGATAGTATCCTTTTACCGGTTTAGTTACTAAACACGTGTACTCGAGGTGGGTTGCTAACTTCTTTCTAACTCGAATTCTTATTGCATCTACGACGTAATCGTAGTTTATATTGCAGTTAGGTATATCTTCAAGTTTTATAGAGTTTAAAAACTTCTTACTAAGCCTATCCACTTCTGGATATATATATTCCGATAAATCCTCTAAGAACTTTGAAATTAAAGGTAACTCATAACTCATAACAATATTTTTATTTATATATGGTTTAAATTTTTTATTAAAGTAGAAAAATAGATCAAAGCTAATAGAATAGTTTCCATTTAACATTGCGTTTAAAAGCTTAGATACACTGGAGTTAATGTTAAAAGAAAAATTGGTTGAATAATCGTTTGTCAGGATTAATAAAACTGTTATAGCACCCCACTTTATTCCATCTTCTTCTGGGACTATTTTTATACTCCATTTATAACCATCTCTAACTTCATTGGTTTCGGAAATTACAGTTGTTTTTGTTATTCTATATACTCTTTCTATTGTTTGCTTGTTTTTTGCTATTTCTAAAATTCTATAAAAAGAATTCACACCTGCAAAATCTCTTTGTGCAAATTCTAATGCTAAATCGGTACATTCCATGCAATGTATTGTGTACGCCTTAGGACGGGCAATTCTAACTTTTATTAAAATATCGTTGTATGCTTGTTTGGAAAACATTTTAGAGTTTTTGTAGTGCTTAAGTAATCCAGACAGCTTTTCCGGAGAAGTATTGAGAATTAACTCATTTATCATTTTAGTTGTGACTACCCACAAACTCAACTTTCTCTTTCTAAGGTAGAAGTCTAAGTAGAATATAAGATATATTAGTTCGCAAGTAACTCTATCTTCCCCTATTAAAAAGGTTCGAGAAAAATCGATATTTTCAAGTCTTTTTATTAGGTAACACCAGTTATCTTTTATTTTTCTAAAAAATAACTTACCCAGTTTTGGATCTTTTTTTCTAAAATTAAATTTTAATCCAAAATTGAGACTAAGCACACCAGACCATACAGCAAGAAATTTACAGTATAATGTTGATAACTCTAAAAATACGTTTTTCTCTGTTGATTTAGCTTTTTTAACATTCAAATTAAAATCCTCCTAGCTACTTCATAGGCTTTTTTTATTTCTAAATTTGCCTTCTCTTCCACAATTTCATCGTGTCCGGGATAAAGCATTTCCACATCAAGTTCTGTAAGTTTTTTTAGTGAACTCACAAGCTCATAAGCATTTCCACCCGGAAGATCTACTCTACCAAAACCTCCATGTGAGAAAACAGTATCTCCACTAAATAGCCATTTTCTATCTTCATCATAGTAACAAACACTACCTGGGCTGTGACCGGGTGTGTGGATAACCTTAAGCTTTGCTCTACCAATCTCTAAGGTTTCCCCACCTTTAAATACAACATCTGGATTTACTGGTGTAAAAAGCAGCATACCATGAGCTAAAGGTTGCTTTCTTGAAATTTCTATATCTTTTGAATGAATGCCTACTGTAGAACCTATATTTTGCAAAGCAAAGTAAGCTCCAGCATGATCGAAATGAGCGTGGGTAAGAAGTAGGTATCTGATTTTGTTTATCAATTTATTTTCAGACAAGTACCTCAATATAAATTCAGCATCCCCTCCACAATCTATCATTGCACTTCCAACTACGTAAGAATTTGCTGCAAGTGGTGGAGTAACTACTCTCTGAACTTTCATGCATCAAAATATACTGTTGGTATTTTTAATTGTATTGTAAAAAGGAACAATAAAACCATTAAAATCAACTTCAACTTTTTTAGGTTCTCCAAATTCTTTCATAGCTTCAAAACCATTTACAGCAAAAACAGCTTTTCCAAGCATAACCATAGATGCCATGCCTCCTTTTGATTCGACTGCCTCTATAACATCTATTATTTTGTCATCTGCTACACCACTCTCAAGTGTAAATTGCTTGGAGTGCTTAAACAGTTCTTCCAATGTAGGTTTTTTTAAGAACTCTTTGAGATGCTTTAATCCAGTAGAAAAATTGTACTCTTCAAGCATTTCCTTCGTGTCTAATTCACCAAAAGAAATTATGTCTAATGTTTTTAAAAAGTTAAATTTTTTTACAATGGCTTTTGATGGGCAAGAAGCATTCAATCTGCATACTATTCCACCATAAGTTTGAGTAACTACATCTCCAAGCCCCGTAGATGATAGGACTTCTGCTTCATGAGCTAAATCCGGAATAATTTTACTTGGCACTCTTAAAGCTTTAAGGGTTGAGAGTGTTAGAGAAGCACTCATACCAAAACCACTGCCTACTGGATAATTTGGTTTCAAAAGAACTTTGCAATTTTTTACTTCAATTTTTCTTTCTTTAATTATCTCTAAAGCTTTGAACACAGTAATGACACGATTACAACCTTCAAAAGATATGGAAATATTGGGTGAGTTTCTGCAGAGTGCAGTTGACCCATTTTTTAGAGCAATACCCACACCAAAAGATCCCGATTCTAAAGCATTTTTACTTTTAAAAGGTGTAAAAAAGCAAGTTATACTTGCTGGAGCAATTATTATATCTCTTTTATCCTGAATCTCGGAGGCTCTATCCATTGTGACTTGCATTTTGGACACCTACTAACATTCATTTTTTTCATAACAAATCCACATTTCCTACACACTGGCTGGGTAAATTCAATAATTCTTTTCTTTTTCTTTAGAATTTTTGAAATTTGTTTTAGTAATTCATAAACTTCTCTTTCCTCATCTATCTCAAGTATATCACAAATTTCTCTTGCTGTGAATGCTTTTTTGGGATTTTTTTCGAGCAACTCTATTATTCTCTCTCTTTTACTTTTCGTTCATCTCACCTCCAATCGGAACGTATTTATTTTGTTTTACGTTTGTTATTTCATGGCAAAAATATACTACGATAGTGATGCAGATTTGAAGTATATAAAAGATAAAACTGTTGCCGTGATTGGATATGGTAGCCAAGGACACGCACACACACTAAATTTAAGAGATTCTGGAATCAACGTTATAGTAGGTCTATATGAGGGTAGTAAAAGTTGGAAAAAGGCAGAGAGCGAGGGTTTAAAAGTTAAAAAAGTAGAGGAAGCTGTAAACGAAGCTGATATAATTGCAATACTGATACCAGATACAGTTCAACCAAAAGTTTTTGAGAAAAATATTAAGGAATATCTTGATGAAGGAGATATGCTTTTGTTCGCACACGGTTTTAATATACACTACAACCAAATAATTCCTCCTGAATTCGTCGATGTTACAATGGTAGCACCAAAAAGTCCGGGACACTTAGTTAGAAGAATGTATTCTGAAGGGAAAGGTGTTCCCGCTCTTGTAGCAGTTGAACAGGACTACAGTGGTGAAGCTTTAAAGAGAGCCTTAGCTTATGCAAAAGGTATAGGTTGCACTAGGGCTGGGGTTATTGAAACAACTTTTAAAGAAGAGACCGAGACTGACTTGTTCGGTGAGCAAGTTGATTTATGTGGTGGTGTTACAGAGTTAATAAAAGCTACTTTTGAAACCATGGTGGAAGCAGGATATCAGCCGGAAGTTGCCTATTTTGAAGCTTTACATGAATTAAAGCTAATAGTAGACTTGATATATGAAGGAGGCATATACGCAATGTGGTACAGTGTTAGCGATACTGCAAAGTACGGGGGTATGACGAGGGGTAAGAGAATAATTAATGAATCAGTAAGAAATGAAATGAAAAAAATACTTAAAGAGATACAAACTGGTGAATTTGCAAGAGAATGGGTTCTTGAGAATTTAGCAAAAAGACCTGTATTTAATAAGCTGTTGGAAATGGAAAAAGAACATCAAATTGAAAAAATTGGAAAAGAGCTTAGAAAGATGATGCCTTGGTTGAAAGGAATAGATGTTGACTAATTTTTCTTTGGTTTTATTACATCTTTTAATGTTACAAATCTTCTTGTCATAACAACTGTTTTGTTTGTTCTCCTTACTATTTTTTCTGGGAACAGGCCAAGTAAGAAGTTTTTGAGGAATGGTTTATTCGATGCACCGAGCATAACTAAATCATAATCTTTGGCTTCTCTGGCTATCGCATTTACTGGGTTATCGGATATAACAAACTTTCTATTTACTTTTAATCCTTTCAATGGTCTTTCAGTCTCATTAAACACTTTTTCTGCTATGCTCTTACTTTTTTCATCTCTACCAACGTACATTAAAGTTACTTCACCGTTCTTTGCAAAATCTCTTGCAAGCTCAGCAGAGAGAACTGCATGAGGTCCGCCCGCAGTGGGTATGAGAATTTTGCACCTATCATTCCATTTTTTACTTTCACCAATTTCAAACCTAACTATAGCAACATCGCAATTAGCTCTTACTAGTATTGGATCAATAGTACTCCCAAGAACGAAATCCTTTCTAAATGTTCTGCCCCTCCAACCCATAATTAGTAAGTCGGGTTTTACTTCATCAACAGTATTTAGAATAGCTTCAGCATTTCTGTGTCCTATTTTAATTATACCGCCTTTTGGAACATCTATTTTGTTCATTATTTGGTTGAGAAATTCTCTTGCTGCTTTAACGTATTTCATTCCTGCTGATAGTGGTGTCTGCTCTGGAACAGTTACAATGTTTAATAGAATTACTTCTCCACCTCTTGATTTTGCAATTATTTCAGCAAACTTAGCTAATCTTTCAGCCATAACTGGATTTGCAACGGGAACTAATATCTTGAATCTTTCTTCGACTGGTCTTTCTTCATATATCGTACGTACTTCTTTCTCTATTTTCTTGCCTATTTCCTTCTTTGAGTATCCAGCATATATCATGTATCCAAACAACATCCACAGAGCTGTACCTCCCAAAACTATGTCCCCGTGCTTTATTTCTGTAACAAGGAAATATCCAATTATTAGTTGAAGAATAATTGCAGCTAAGGGTATCCAAGGAACTGCAGGTACTTTAAAGGGCCTTTTTATATCTGGTCTTCTATACCTAAGAACAATCAATACTAAATTTACTAGTATAAATAGTGTCAGGAACATTATATCTGCAGCAGTAGCTACTACTTCTATTGGTAATACAGCCATGGTTGCTATTATTGCATAGCTAAACAGCGTAGCAAGGTGAGGTGTCCTATTTTTATCGTGTATTTTTGCTAAGAATGAAGGTAAGTAGTTATCTCTACCCATTGCAAATGCTACTCTTGAGGAGGAATATATTGTTGCATTCATTGCACTTACCGTAGATATAAGACCTCCAAGTATTATTAGAAATCCTCCTAATGGCATAATCTTATCTGCAACTTTAATCAATCCGAACTCCTTTAATTTTCCGAGATACATCCAACTTGGAATGTTTGTTTGAACAGATCCTATTGCAGCAAAAGCTACGAGGATGTAAATTGATACTGAGACCCACAATGCTAAAACAACGGCCTTAGGTATGTTTTTTTCCGGCTCTTTAACTTCTTCTCCACTTTGAACTATTATATCATAACCTTCGAATGCTATATAGGTAAGACCCATTGCTGCTAAGACTCCAGCAAATCCATGCGGGAAAAAGGATGGTGTTGTAAATGCTTTTATCCAGTCTGGCCTCCTAAATGTTGCATAAAGACCAAAAACTATGAAGACTAATAGAATTACAAGTTTTGCTACTGTAACAAATCCACCCACTCTTCCACTTTCTTTAACACCTCTATAGTTTATGTATGCTAAAAGAGTAACTATTGCAACGGAAAAAAACTTGGCAAGTAATGTTTGTGGTAAAGGTATGCTTTTTGTAAGTTCAGATAGAAAAGCACCAAATGTTACTGCGTAAAGTGAACAAGCTATACATTGTGCAGTCCAGCAACACCATCCTGATAAAAACCCGAAGAACCCACCCATAGCTTCTCTAACCCATGGATATGCTCCTCCAGCCTCAGGCATAGCTGAACCAAGTTCTGCATAAGCAAGACTTGTCAGAGTTGCTATAATACCGTTTAGAAAAAATGCAATAATAAGAGCTGGGCCGGCAATTCCAGCAGCGATACCAGTTAAAGCGAAAATACCTGCACCAATCATTGCGGCAATTCCAAGCATTGTTATGTCAAATAGTCCAAGTTCTCTGCTGAGACCTACCTCAATAGTCGGATCTACACCGGAGTTTTTATTCTCCCCCGACACATTTGTGAGATTGTATTGCTGTTTTAATAATGTGCTGTTAATTTACTCAATTCAATTACACTCTTGTATTTGTTTCTTATATTACTTTGTTACATAAAAAAATAATTTAAAAAATTAAAACAAAACTATTGGGGGATAAAGCCAGCGGTACCCGGAATGGAGGGTATATCTTGTTACTCCTTTAGTTTAAAATTTTTGCTGTCTAACCAAAAATAGTTTCAATTATTTAATATTCATGTAGATTTTTACGAAATACTAACTACAAGTATAGTTTATAACAAGTATTACAAACATCTGGCGGTGGAAAACTTCTTAAAACTGTATTAAGGTTTGATATTTTTCTAATTGCAGTAAAAGGATCGGAAATCATAACACTATCAAGAGCTTTCTCGTAAGCTTGTATTCTTCTTAAATAACGTTCAATGAATGTTTTGTATTCATTTTTAACGCAATTTAGCTCTCCAAAATCCGGTTTTTCAACAAAAACTTTTTTACCTTCAAATAACCTTTCTATCTTTTCAAATGGAAAACATAAATATATACATGGATATATCTTACATTCGCAACTCAATGTAATATTTAAGTGCGGATTTGCATCACAAACTGGTTGTTCCTCTAATCTGAGAGGATATTTTTTTACTTCAATTTTAAACTTTTTTGCAAGATTTATTGACTCATCAATTGCTTTTTCATCCTCTTTTTTAGCTTTACCAAATAATCTAAGCTCATCGGTTATTTCATCAAAAACGTAGTCTAAGTTAGTAAAGGCAATGTATTCAGCTCCAGCATCTTTGACTAATTTTACGAATTCTTTGCATTCCTCAGCATTTAAAGTTGTTAGCATATAACTAACGCCAATTCTTATATCAGTAGACAACTCTTTTTTGGCTTCTGAAATAGCTTTAACTCCATCTAATGCTTTATCAAAGCTAACTCCTCTTAACTCATTGTGACATTCTACCCCTGCAAAAGATACAAGAATGTAATCAGTATATATCGAAACACTTTCCGCTAACTTGGGGAGTTTTCTTCCATTGGTAGTAAATCCTGTTTTTGCCTTATTTTTTGCAATTTTAAGCATATCTAAAAAATTTTTGTGTAGTAGTGGTTCGCCCCAACCTTGAAGGTAAACTAAATCGTAACTTGAAAAGAACTTCGAAATTTTAATAAAATCGTTAAAGTCCATCATCCCCTCCATTTTCCATTTTCTGTGGGGACAAACGAGACATTTTTCATTACAACTTCTAGTTATTTCGACTTGAATGTACTTCATACAATCCCACCAAAAATTAAACGAAAATAGCCCCGCCCGGATTCGAACCGGGGTCGCGGGATCCAGAGTCCCGCAGGATTGACCACTACCCCACGGGGCTTCTTTGAATTACTATTTGAATTACTAAATCTAAATTTTAGAGTGCGAAAAAATATAAGAAATTTTTGGTTATACTTGGAAAGTCATTCTCAGGGCATCTCTTAGACCGGGTGCTAAACCGAGAACTATTAAAACAAATTTTATGAAGTTAACAAGTTCTCTGTTTTCTTCGGCTGATGAATCTAAGAAGTAAAGTATTACTGTGAATACTATTATTTTGAGTGGTAGCATTATCCATCCGCCAAAGTAATGAATGAATATTCTGGGAATTACATGCATTTCCCAGTAACCGAGAAAAGTTGTACCTATGAACGTTGCACTACCGTCGAGCATTTGAGAGAAAAAAACCATACAGCTGAGTTTATTACACATTCTTTTATAAAACTTGGATGTAAGCATATAGTATATTAAAAGAAAACATAAAGCAAGTAAAAAAGCTGAAGGTAACACCCACCAATTAATAACTTTAAGGTGGGTAAACAAAAATATTAGTGTTGTAATTGAAAGTAAAACACCAAATGCTCCATAGTGGATCCAATATTTTTCCCTTCTATATTTGAGAGATAATAGAAAAACAGGAAAAGCTATTGAGAAAACAACCATGTATATGAATGGGGACATGAACAAGTAACAAATAGGGGGTCGAATAAAGTTAGCATCTTCAACAACTCTTATTGATGAGCCAAAAATTATGTATGGTATGTTTCCAGCAACAAAGTATTCATCAAACTTTACATTGTATTTAACAAGTGTTTTATATATTAATATACATGCAATAATCAAAAGAATTATCCAAGTAGCAGAGTTTACCGGATTATAACCTGTTTTATAAACAATGGAGTCAATGTAGTATTTTTTTATGAATTCCCATATTGCTGTGGCTATAGGATGCATAGCTTCTAAGCTTGTCATTTGTTTTAAATACTTTCGATCAAAATTTTTATTTTCTCTTGAAAAATTTAGCCAGTAATGCCGAACAAAATAGAAAGACCGAGAGGAACCAGAGACTTTTTGCCTGATGAAATGGAAAAAAGAAGAGAAGTAGAAAAATTAATGAGGCTTATCGCAGAAAGCTACGGTTATAAAGAAGTTTGTACACCGACTTTTGAACATTTGGAGTTATTTACATTAAAATCAGGAGAAGGAATAATAGAGGAAATTTACGCTTTTAAAGATAAAGGAGGACGAGATTTAGCTTTAAGACCCGAATTAACAGCTCCAGTTATGAGGCTGTATGTAAATGAATGCAAAGTTATGCCAAAACCACTTAGATTCTACTATTTTGCCAATTGTTTCAGATATGAAAGGCCCCAAAGAGGTAGGTATAGAGAGTTTTGGCAATTTGGAGTTGAGCTAATTGGCTCTGATAGAGCTGAGGGAGAGGCTGAAGTTATTACCTTAGCTTACAGAATACTTGAAAAACTGAAAATTAAGTTTAATCTGCACATTGGACATGTAGGAATTTTAAGAAAAATGTTAAAAGACTTGGATGAAAAAACTTCATCTAAAATATTGAGATTGATAGATAAAGGTGAAATGGAAGAATTAAAGAGATTTATGAATGAATTGGGCTTAAATGAGCTATACAGTAGCATAAAAGATACAGTAAACATTAAGGGTAAAGTAGATTTTCTTGAATCCATAGATATAGATAAAGATGTATTGGAAAGAATAAAGAAAGTGTGTGAACTTTGTGAAGTTTCAGGTGTTGATTACATTGTAGATTTAAGTATAGTTAGGGGTCTCGATTACTATACTGGCATCGTTTTTGAAGCGTACGCTGAAGGATTGGGTGCCCAAAAACAAGTTTGCGGCGGGGGTAGCTACAGATTAGCTCATGTTTTTGGGGGGGAGGATACACCATCTACAGGCTTTGCAATTGGATTTGATAGGGTTATGGAAGTATGTAAAATAGAACCAAAAAAGAAACTTAGAGTAGCTATTGTTAACGCTGGAAGTTATTTGCATGCTTTTAAGGTGGCTGAAAAACTGAGGGAAAAGCTGTCTAATGTAGAGATTGTTACTGATGTTATGGGTAGAAACTTGAAAAAACAGCTTAGTCATTTTAGTGATTTTGATTTTGCAATCATAGTTGGAAAAAAGGAGGAAGAAACAGGAATTTATAGTATTAAGGACTTAAAAAGAGGAGTACAAGAGAAATTATCTATAGAAGATATTGTGAATAAATTGAGTAGGGTGGTAAAATGAGAAAAATAGCTGTTTTATTGTTAGCTCTAATCCTCTTAGGCTGTGTTCAGAATACTCAAAACAGTAAAAAGGAAGAAATAAAAATGGCTAAAATGGGTGAAGAAATAGCTAAAAAAGTAAAGGATTTGTATAATTCAACTAAAACTGTTGAGGGTTGGGAGTATCTTACATTGGTTGAAGGTAATAAAACTTACAACGATAGTTTGAAGTTTGTTGTAAAGAAACCAGATAAAGTATGGATGTATGACCTAACTTACAATGCTTATTTGATCTCGAATGGGTCATATACGTGGATTTACGATAAGAACAAAAACACTGTTAAAGTTGAAAAATCAACTCCGGAACACCCTCCAGATTACGTTAGATTCTTGGATGGAATGTTAACAATATTTAATGTAACTTACTTTGGAAATAAAAGCTTTGATGGAATTAATTGCTATGTATTAAAGTTAATTCCAAAAGGCTCAACAAATATCAACGTTTACGGTTATGCTTATATAACTCCTGAATACAAACTAAAAGGTATATTTTTTAAATTGAACAACACTATTTATAATATAAGGTTTGAAAAAATAACATACAATACCACTGTTAACGACAGTTTTTTCAACTTCAAAATACCTAAGGGTGCAAAAGTTTACAAAGTTATACAAGAGCTAAAAATATACAAATTTAGGAGTGTGGACAAAGCTCAAAAGTATGCGAAATTCAAAATTTTAACACCCAGTTATTCAAATGGCTATTTACTGAAGGAAGTTTGTGTTTATGGGTACTCGGTTTTGCTTGAATACACTAAGGGTGCCAACGAAATGTTAATAAAAGAGAGTTTAATGCCAATGCCCTATCCAATAAATTCTAAGCTGGTTAAAGTTGATAATTTAAACATTCACTTGTGGAAAGCAGATAATAGAATAAATGCGATATTCAAAAAAGGTAATGTTACAGTGTACATCTCAACTCCAATGAACGAAACTGAAACTATAAAGATTTGCCGTAGTTTAAACTAAACCTTCAAATTTAAGTATTTTCTTAGCCCATTTTAATTTTTTCAATTTTAAATTGTTTTCTGCAATATCAAATCTAAAATTTAAAAGTTTAACTTTTTGGGCAAAGTTCTTTGCTATTATAGCAGCTCTATCTCCATCAGTAAATCCTCCAAAGTTGTATATTCTTTTAAAGGGTAAGTTTTGGGTAGTACCTACTACCTTATCTAAGCTTGGCACGCACTCTTTAATTAAATCTATGTTATCACCATGAGCATGTACTATAACTACTTTTGCTTTATTTACAGCATAACACAAAGCTTTGAAACCCTCATCTAAATCAGTAACATGTACATCAATTTTTCCATCATAATTTAAAACAGCTTTTCCAGCAGTGATTACAATGTAGTCTGAATATTTTTCTTCTTCAATTTTAAAATTCTTTTTTGCATTTCCAATAATTACTACTTTTTTGTTTTTAATAAAATTCAAAACATCTAATTTTTCAAGTTTTGCTATTTCTTCCAAAATTCTTGCACTTTCAACATCTTTTGAAGGATCATATCTAAATTCATTTAAAATTGGAAAATAGAAGTAAAGAAACCAATCATTTAACTGCATCTTTTTATACCTATTTTTACTTTCTCTCCTTCGATGTCCCACTCTTTTAAGAACCAATCTCCCTCAAATTTACTTTCGAATTCTATATTTTTGGCTCTAACTTCTCTTGTTATATAATCTATCCATCCATTAACAAACTCTTTTTTGCAGCTTAATGCTACGTCTATGTATTCTTCAACGTTAAGATTCATGATCTTCCTCATTTCTTGTATCCTTCTAACTATCTCTCTCGCTAAGCACTCTTTCCAAAGTTCATCATCCATCTCAACATATAAGTATATTTTACCATAACTGAACTCGCTCTCTACGTATCCTTCAGGTATTTCATACTTTATGTTTATTAGGCTAACGGGCAGTTTTTTACCTTCAAACTCAATCTCTCCGGACCCAACTACACTCATCAGTTCTTCCTCACTCATATTGTTTACATATTCTACAAAACTTCTTACTTTATCTTTTAAAATTGGGCCAGCTTCTTTGTAGTTCACTTGAGCCTTTACTTTCTTTTCAAATTTTTCAACGTATTTTATCTCTTTTACGTTACATTGTGTTTTTATTATTTCTTCAAGCATTTTTACTGCTTTTTTGACTTTTTCGTCTCCTTCAATCACGAGCAACCTTAGGGGCCATCTCAATTTTCTCTTTGCCTTTTGTCTTGCATTACTTGTAGCTTCGAAAACATCTTTTGCTACTTTCATGGCTTCTTCAAGCTCATTGTTTATGAAATCTTCCTCAATTTCTGGAAAACTCTCCATGAATATAGACTCTTTAATTTTACTTTCAAAAACTTTCTCTCTAATTTCACAAAATTCTTTGATAAAATGTTGGTATATCCATTCAGCAGTAACTGGAATGTATGGAGACATTGCTCTCATAGACTTGTCTATTACTTTTAAAATTGTAAAGTAAGCTGTCATTTTAGATGGAGATGCTTTTTCTTCCCAAACTCTACTTCTTATTAGCTGAATATACCATCTGCTAAAATCTTCCACAAAGAAGTCCACAAAAGCTTTTACAGCTTTGTGGATATTGTACGTTTCAAGAGCATCTTTTGTTATCTTGCAGAAGTTTTCAAGCCTTGACAGTATCCACTTATCTTCTACTTTAAGTTCAATTTTATTACAGTTTTCTATAAATTCTTCTTTGTCAAGAGTCATGTACATGTACGCAAATCTAACGGCATTCCATACTATATTCAAGAACTTTCTATACATTTCTGCTTCTTCCATTGAAAATTTCAAATCTTCCCATGGGGCAGAGCTCAAAACGTAAAGCCTAAACGCATCTACTCCTATCCTATCTAAAACTTCTTCTGGCTTCACAACATTTCCAAGACTTTTACTCATTTTTCTGCCATATTTATCGAGTGAAAAACCATGCATCAACACAGCTTTGTATGGAGCTCTATCAAATGCTATTACTGAAGCTCCGAGCTGAGAGTAAAACCAACCTCTCGTTTGATCGTGTCCTTCAGTTATAAAATCGGCTGGCCAGAGTTTTTCAAATTCTTCTTTAACTTTGGGGTATCTTAAAGTTGCCCAGCTTGCAACACCGCTGTCAAACCAGACATCAAAAACGTCTGGTACTCTCTTCATCTTACCTCCGCATTCACATTCAAAAGTTACTTCGTCAACTCTCGGCCTATGAACATCAAGATCACTGTTTATTTCAATTCCAAGTTCATCTATGCTTCCAATTACTTTTATTTTTCCACATCTTTCACATATCCACACTGGTATTGGTATCCCCCAGTATCTTTGTCTGCTTATGCACCAGTCTCTCGCATTACTTACCCAATCTTTAAATCTTGAACTCCCTGCCCAGTCGGGTATCCATTGAACTTTATCTATTTCTTTAAGCATTTTTTCTTTAACCCTAGATACGCATACGAACCACTGTTCAGTAGCTCTATATATTATTGGGCTCTTACATCTCCAGCAGTGTCCGTATCTGTGGGTAATTTCTTCCTTATGTAATAATAATCCTTTTCTTTTTAAATCTTCTATTATTATTGAATTTGCTTTTCTAATATCTATTCCAGCGTACTTCCCGGCTTTATCTGTGTAAACACCTCTATCATCTACCGGATTAAATACTTCTAACCCATACTTTTGACCTAAGTAGAAGTCATCTGCACCATGTCCGGGGGCAATATGTACACAACCAGTGTTTTCAACTACTACAAAATCTGCAAGACATACAAAATGTTTGACATCTTTTTGATAAGGTACTTCGTCACTCAAGGGATGCTCATACTCTAATCCTTCAAGCTCTTTACCACTAAACTCTTCAACTATTTTTACTATTTCATATTCTCCCTTTTTAGCTACACTCTCTAATAGATCTTTTGCCACTATAATTTTCTCTTCTTTTCCATCTTTTTTAACCAATGCTTTTACGTAAGTATAATCTGGATGCACAGCTACAGCCATATTAGCTGGCAAAGTCCATGGTGTTGTAGTCCATATAACAATATACGTATCTTTTTCGCCTTTTATTGGAAACTTCACATATATTGAAGGATCAACTTTATCCATGTACTCAACTTCAGCTTCAGCTAAAGCAGTTTCGCATCGTGGACACCAATTCACAACTCTCAACTTTTTTTCAAGTAATCCTCTGTCGTATGCTCTTTTAATAGTCCACCAAGCCGCATTTATGTAATCTGCTTTAATTGTCATGTAAGGATTGTCCCAATCCATCCAAACAGCCAATCTCTTGAATTGCTCAGTCATTTTTTCTTTATTTTCTAAGGCAAACTCCATACATTTTTTAACGAATTTAGAAACACCGTATTTTTCTATATCTCTTTTTGTTTTGAATTTTAGTAATGTTTCAACTTTTACTTCTATAGGCAGACCATGCATATCCCATCCGGGAGTATCTCTAACCCTATAGTTGCACATTCTCTTGTATCTGAGGATTACATCTTTTATTACTTTGTTCCACGCAGTTCCAAGGTGTATTTCTCCAGTAGTATATGGTGGACCATCTACAAAGAAGAAATCTTTATCTCCGTTTTTTTTGACTTTTTCGTATATTCGATTATCATGCCAGAACTGGAATACCTCTTTTTCTACATCTGATGGAGAGTAAATTGGAGGGAACATGTTTTCAGGCTGTAAAATTTGTTTAAAAAACTTTGTTCTAACTTTGATATTTGTTATCTAATAACAAAAAAAGTTAGCTATTGTTCGTTATGAATAATTGTTGTATCTTAGCTTGCAACATCGAAAAAATAAAATAATCAATCGATTTTGCATTTCCGTTTGCTATATAGGAGGTGATAGTATAATGAAAATAGATAAGCTAAGGTGGATCTTAATTATATCTGTTGTATTATTGGGTATTACACTTGCGGGATGTGCACAAAAGCAAACTCAAAAACAAATAGAGAAGGCAAAACTTGTACACCCCGGTTACTTGACAGTTGGAATGGATGCTACTTATCCACCTTTTGAATTCATAAACGATACGAATCATAAGTTTCAGGGTTTTGATGTTGATCTAATGAAAGCCATAGCAAAGGAAATGGGGCTAAAACCAAAATTTGTTAATGTTGCTTGGACGGGAATTATTCCGGGACTTGAAGCCCACAAGTACGACTGTATATGTAGTGCTATGACAATAACTCCAGAAAGAGCTAAGGCCGTTTACTTTAGCAGACCTTACTTTGTTGCATCTCAGGTAATTGTTGTAAGAAAGAACGACAGTAGAATTCACGGCGTAAAAGATTTAGAAGGAAAGGTGGTTGGAGTTCAGCTTGGAACTACTGGTGAATTCTTCGCTGAAAAACTTTTGAAAGAGGGTATAAAGTTTACATTAAAGAAGTATCAAACTACGCCTGATGCTTTGTTAGACTTAAAGAACGGTAGGCTTGATGCAGTGATAATAGACAACGGTGTAGCACTCTGGATGGCGAAGAAGTGTCCTGAAGAATACAAAGTTATTAATGAAAGGCTGACACATGAACTATATGGAATTGCTGTAGCTAAGGATAATCCAGCGCTATTAAAGGCCATAAATAATGCTTTAAACAAAACAATAATGGATGGCACATATACACAAATATACGAAAAGTGGTTTGGTACTAAGCCAAACATAACACTTCTATTGCATAGTTCTCCAGAAACTTAGCGGGGAAAAACATGGTAGGCATAGGACAGTTTGATTTCAACCTTTTTATTAAAATTTTACCTGATTTAGCAAGAGGAGCCTTAGTAACTTTAAAGTTTTCATCCTTATCAATACTTTTTGGATTGATAATTGGTACGATTTTTGGTGTATTTAGAATAATTAAAAATCCTATCCTGCCTAAGATTGCTGCAGCCTATGTAGAGCTAATTAGAGGTACGCCCTTGTTAGTTCAAATAATGATTGTTTACTATGGCCTTCCAGCTGCTGGAATAAACTTGCCTCCAGAAGTTGCCGGAGTATTGGCTCTAAGTATAAATAGTGGTGCGTACATAGCTGAGATAATAAGAGCTGGAATACAGAGCGTCCCAAAAGGACAAATGGATGCAGCTAGATCACTTGGAATGACGTACTTTCAAGCTATGAGGTATGTAATTTTACCTCAAGCATTTAGAAATATATTTCCAGCTTTAGGTAACGAATTTATAGCATTAATAAAAGATTCATCTTTGCTCTCTGTAATTGCTATAGCCGAACTTACAAGAACAGGAATGCAGATCTATGCGGTTACCTTCAATGCATGGACACCACTACTTGGAGTGGCTATGTTCTACCTTATGATGACATTACCTTTAAGTAAACTTGTAGAACGCTTTCAAAGGAGGATTGGTGGTCATGAGTCTCCTTAAAATAATAAACTTGCACAAAAGGTTTGGAAACTTGTACGTTTTGAGAGGAGTAAACATGGAAGTTGAAAAGGGAGAAGTAGTTGTTATAATTGGCCCTTCAGGAGGTGGAAAATCAACTTTACTTAAGTGTATAAACATGTTGGAGCCACCAACTGAAGGAAAGATAATATTGGATGATATAGATTTAACAGCTAAGGGTGTTGATTTAAACAAAATTAGGCAAAGAATAGGTATTGTATTTCAGCAATTCAATCTTTTTTCACATCTAACAGCTCTTGAAAATATAACACTACCACTCAGAATTGTTAAAAAGGTACCAAAAGAAGAAGCTGAAAAAATAGCTATAAAATACTTAAAAAAAGTTGGGTTAGAAGAAGAATTTGCAAGTTATTATCCCCATCAATTGAGCGGAGGACAGCAGCAGAGAGTTGCTATAGCGAGAGCTTTAGCTATGAACCCCGAACTTATGCTTTTTGATGAAGTTACATCAGCATTGGATCCAGAGAGGGTAAAAGAAGTATTGAATGTCATGGAAGAACTGGCAAGAGAAGGTATGACAATGATAGTAGTCACTCATGAAATGGGTTTTGCAAAAGAAGTGGGTGATAGGGTTATATTCATGGATGGGGGAGTCATTGTGGAAGAAGGAAAACCGGAGGAAATATTTACGGCTCCAAAACATCCAAGAACTCGGCAGTTTTTGAGTATGATTCTTTAAAAATCTTGAATTAACACATCATTAAAACAAAAAATATAAACAGTTTTTCATTTAGCTATTTTATGGATAAAAAAGCTAAGGACATTCTTAAACTTCTTGAAAATAATGCAAGATTAAGTTATGAAGAGATTGCTGAGATGCTTGGAATAAGTGAAAAGGAAGTTGAAGAGGTCGTAAAAAAAGCCGAGGAAAATGGAATAATTTTGAAGTATAAGACGCTTGTAAACTGGGAGAGAGCAGGAGAGGAACCAGTATATGCAGTAATAGATGTTAGAGTTACACTTACAAGAGAGAAAAACTATGACGATATAGCAAAAAGAATAGCAAAATATCCGGAAGTTCATGCTGTTAGGCTAATCAGTGGTGATTATGACTTTCAAGTTGTTGTAAAAGGTAAAAGCTTGAAAGATGTATCATTTTTCGTTGCTGAAAAAATTTCTACAATACCCGAAGTACTTACTACTGTTACCCACTTTGTTCTAAGAACGTACAAGGAGGAAGGAGTACTCTTATTTAAGGAAGAGGATGATAGAAGGTTAGCTATAACTCCGTAGGTGTTGGGAGATGCGTATATCTAAGAATGTTGCATCTTTAAAGCCATCTGGAATAAGAAAATTTTTCGAACTAATAATTGGCAGAGATGACGTAATAAGTTTGGGAGTTGGTGAACCAGACTTCCCGGTTCCATGGAGAATTAGAGAAGAGATAATATACTCACTTGAAAAAGGTATAACATCTTATACATCCAATTATGGCTTATACGAGCTGAGAGAGAAAATTTCAGAGTACTACAAAAAATTTGGAGTTAATTGTGGTGTTGATAATATAGTAGTTACTACCGGAGTTAGTGAGGCTATAGATATTGCAATTAGATCAATATTGAATTTTGGTGAAAGCATATTAATTCCGGAACCGTGTTATGTTTCATATTCTCCACTTACAATTCTAGCGGGAGGAATAGCTTTAAGTTATCCAACAAACCCTGATTTTATACCGTACTATGAAGATATGATTAAAATAGCTGAAAGAGCAGAAAGAGATGGAAGAAAAATAAAAGCAATTATTATAAATTATCCAAATAATCCTACTGGTGTTAGCTACACAAAAAATACACTTGAAGAGATTGCTGATTTTGCAGTAGAAAAAGATTTAATAGTTATTTCAGACGAAATATATGCAGAGTTAAGTTACTCTTTTAAACATATTTCTATTGCGGCTCTTGAAGGTATGTTCGAAAGAACAATAATTCTCAACGGTTTCTCCAAGGCATACGCAATGACTGGTTTAAGAGTTGGTTATGTTATAGCTCCAGAAGATTTGATAAATGCTATGTTAAAGATACATCAGTACTGTATGTTGTGTGCTCCTGTTATTTCTCAGGTTGGTGCAATAGAGGCTTTGAGAAGTGAAGATGAGCTGGATGAGATGAGAGAAGAATACATTAGGAGAAGAAACTATATTGTAAAAAAACTTAGAAACGTTTTAGATGTAAGAAAACCAGACGGTGCTTTTTATATATTTCCGTCCATAAAAAATACTGGACTAAGCAGTGAAGAATTTGCAAAAAAGTTGCTTTTTGAAAAAAATGTGGCTGTCGTACCGGGAAATGCTTTTGGAGAGAGTGGAGAAGGATATATTAGATGTGCTTACGCAGTAAACATGGACAAATTAAAAGAAGCGGTAGGTAGAATAGTTGAGTTTGTAGAAAACTTATAATTTAATCGTTAAATATATCCAATATTTTTGGCGTTTCCGGAAATAATATATCTTCTACAGCCTTTATTGACTCAAAGTATATGTGTGCGTCGTTTGTGAAGTGATGGTACTCGTATCCTTCAAAGCCTACTAACTCTGATACGTATGCTGTTAAAAGTGAAAATGCAAACATGTTGGCATGCATAGCACCGTAAACATCATTTGACCTCATGTAAAATAAGCCTATCAGTTTTTTCTTATTTGGAATAAAATGGTAGCCTCTTAAGCAAGGTGGTTCGTTACTAAACAGATCCCAAGGACGAGATATGGAGACATAACAATCTCTCGAATATATGTTTTTTCTGAGTTTTTCAATGCATTTGTACAATTGATCGACTTTTATTTCATCTTTTTCACAATATCTAGCCCTTTCAGCGTAAGTATATACTTCTCCTTCTTTCTTTTCTATATATGATACTGGTTTGTCTATGTATTTTGCATATATAACGTAATTGTGGGCATAGTCAATTCCATATTCTTTTGAAAAAGGAGCTTTGTCATGAATTTTGTCTTCATCCGGTTTTTTCACTTCAATATATACTCTGGGTAAAAACCTACACTTATCTTGTTTACCAAAAAGAGTACCCCACTCTGTTTTTTTCACCATACCTCTGTAAACGTTGTTTAGAGCAGAATGCCATGAAGAAGCTAAGCTTTTTTCAACAATGTGTGTACCTTCATAACTGCTTCCAAAAAATTCTTTTTTCTTACTACTTCCATACTCTTTCTCCGCCCTCTCTAAATCTCTTTTATAGATATGTGGTATTCCTATAACTAGACCTATGCTTCCACTTTCTATTCCGGATAAAGTGCTAACTCTTTCAAGTAAATAGTTGAGTAAATCAAAATCACAAGTAAAATAGTCTAAAACATTTAAACTTCTTAAATACGCAGTTAAATTGATTTTATCGTTAAAATACAGGAAACTAACTTCAGTTATTGCGGGAGGAGTGGGAGAGTAATGATCTTTTGGATACCATATGGGTATTGACATTCTTCTTGTATATGGACTCGCTTTTATTTTTAGAGCTACAACTTCCAAAAATCTGTTTACTCTATCCAAGTAACTTTCACCGTTGATATACCAGAAATCATCTGACATGTCATTAAAGTATTCTGGCTTTTTCACAACTAAGAAGGCAGGTTTCGATTGAATTGAATTACCATACTTAGATGGAACTTCAACTCCTTCTTCGGCAATTTTGGATATTAAATGTCGAATAGCGCTATCAGCTTTATTAACTATTATCATCGTATTTTTGTTTTACTAAAGATAACTTTAATTTGACTGTTTTTGTTATGGTGAATTATGCCATCGCATATTTCACCTGAAAAAAATCTCAAAAAAATATATGAAATTATTAAGAAAATAGAAAAATTAAAGGAAGAAAAAAACGCTCTAATTTTAGCTCACAACTATCAGAATACAGATATACAAAAAATAGCTGATTTCAAAGGAGATAGTTTGGAGCTTGCAATTAAAGCTACAAAAACAGATGCAGATTTAATTGTTTTTTGCGGTGTAGATTTTATGGCTGAGACAGTATCAATACTAAATCCAGATAAAAAAGTAGTAGTACCTTGCAAAGAGGCTAAATGTCCAATGGCTCTACAACTAACACCTGAGATGGTTAAAACGGCAAAAAAGAGTGGATATCCTTTTATAGCTTATGTGAATACGCATGCTGAAGTTAAAGCTGAAGCCGATGTATGCTGTACTTCTGCAAATGCTGATAAAATTGCAAAAAGGATAGCCAAAGATGGGATATGTTATATGGGACCGGATGCAAATTTAGCTGCGTTTGCATCTAAGGGTGTTAAAGTAATACCTATCCCAAAACACGGATATTGCTACGTTCACAAAATGTTTCAAGTTGAAGATGTTGTAATTGCAAAAAAGAATTATCCGGATGCTGAAGTTATAGTTCATCCTGAATGCGACGTTGAAGTACAAAATATGGCTGATTTTGTTGGTTCAACAAGTCAGATGTTAGAATACGTCAAAAAGAGTGATTCAAAGATGTTTATTGTTGGAACTGAAATAGGCTTAATAGAAAGAATGAGAATTGAAACTGATAAAAAAATAGTACCTCTGAGAAAAAGTGTATGTATTGAAATGAAATTGAATACAATAGACGGAGTGCTTAGAGCTTTAAGTATGGAAGAGAATATCGTAAAAGTTGATGAGGAAATAGCAAAAAGAGCTAAGAAAGCTATAAAAAAGATGTTTGATGTTATGTCCATTGTGGTTTAAGTTAATCGCTTTTTAATTATTTATTTTACTTTTATTTTACTTATTTACAACTCAATTATGCTGTATTTTTCAGATTTTTTAATTTTTTTGTTTTTTAGGTCTGATTTTAACGCGTTTCTACGCTAATGCTGTCTGCAATGTTGCTCAACTTTCAATCCCATCAAGGTCTGATTTTAACTCGAAT
>JALSLC010000032.1 GCA_026988525.1 Archaeoglobaceae archaeon | reverse complement strand
AGACGTCTTTAAATTGGAGAAGCATGAATTCTTTATGGACAAAGATCTGTCGTTAAGTTCGTTTATGCTAACGTACTTCTCATAGCAATCCTCATTCGACTTGGATTCAGGGAAAAAAGATTTTGCAAAGGCTGGCTGAGTGGTGAGTTCGGAGATACCCTAATAAAGATAGATAATAGAAGAGTGAAGAGAAAATAAAGTAATCAAATTAAAAAATACTACTGTTTTTTCTTAAACACTAAAACTGAAGATTTTGAGTGCCTTAAAATTGCATCAGAAGTTTTACTTATATCCTTTCTATATGCTCTTAGAAAAACTAAGGAATAACCTCCTTTGTGAATTTCCCTTAATATTTCCCTTAATGGGTAACCTATCTTAAGTATCTTTTTAACATTCCTATCATCCAGTTTCTTTTCAACTTTATTTATTGTAGATTCAGCTACAAGAACTTTTTTGTTCATTGTTTCTCTCGTCGATTCTACGGGATACATCGGCTCAATTACATGCATAATTCCAATTTCTTTCGAATATTTACTTAAGGTCTTAAGAAACTCAATTGCACTATCGTCAATTTCAAGAGGATAGTGGACATACAAAATTCTATCCAAAACGTTCTCATTTTTAACAATCAACACAGATATAGGTGATTTTTTGACAACGCTTTCAGCAACACTTCCAAATAAAACAAGCTTTATAATATTTCTACCACGTGAACCCATAACTATAAGATCAGCTTTTTCTGATACAGCTGCCTCTATTATCTTTTCTGCTGGGTCTCCTACTTCAATGCGATAAGTTTCATTTTCCTTTAAAATTTTCTTTAGCTTTTCCTCGGAGATTTTTCTTTCGTTTTCTATAAATTCATCCATACTTATACCATGCAATCCATAAAACCTAGTCAAGTTTATAACTCTTACAAGAACAATCTCATTAAATAGCTCTCTGTAAGCCCTAATTGTATTTAGTGCTTTAATTGAGTCTTCCGAAAAATCAATAGCGCACACAACTTTCACAATATCACCCAATACTAATTATGCAGCAATATAATATAAAATTTTGGCACGATATAAACGATAAAAAATATACTATTTGAAAATTAATTCACTTTTAAGTCCTTTCCATCTCACCTCTATGTTAAGTGCCTTTAAAATTTCATCGCTCAATTTCAATCCATATTTTTTTAACAAATTTTCTAAGTCTTCTAAATTTTTTACGTGTTTACATTTTTCTCTTAATTCTTCTAAATTTACTTCTAAAATCGTTTCTTCTTTAAAGTTTTCTTCAGTTTTTCCCAGTTTATTTATTGCCTTTATTATTTTGCCATAGTCAAGTTTGTTTGAAAAAATTACAAACTCAACATTTTCAAAACCAACATTTTTAGCTTTAACATCTCCAAATTCTTCCCTCGCTATAACTACCATCGGTACTTTTGATTCTCTAATTTTTTCGATCTTTCTCTTTATGTATTCAACAGTCCAAAAACCAGCTATCTCTACGTAAACTTTATTTTTCCAGCCTTTTTTCCAAACAACAAAATCTGGAATGAATGCTCTATTACCAGATTTGATTATAGCCATTTCTCTATTAACATTGTATCCAAGATTTCTGAGTTTTCTAAAAAATTCTTCTTCTAATGAAGAGTCAAATTTTTCATCAAATTTAGCTTTGGGAAGTAATGATTTTAAGCTATCATCTATTTCTAAAGTATAAATTCTATCTTTATCTAAAATTTTTGCTATTATTTTCCACTTTTTAGCCTTTATTACCTCAGGAATTACTTTTGCTATGGAAGTACCGTACTTTTTCGTCATCTTTATAAGAGTAGCTGGTCCTATTAATTCAACACTTGCCTTTTTTCCATAAGAAATTATTTCATACATTAATCCATAGAACTTTATTGCTCTAAATATTCTGCTATAGTTTCCTTCAAATTCAAAAATTACAGAAATAGTATCAAAGAGAGATGTTTGAAGAAGGGAGAGGTTGTAATTTTTTATAAGTTCTATGGGGGTTATACTACTAACGTTTGTAACTATCATTTCCTCTTCTCTATCTGCATACATGGCATTTTCTATTTCCTCCGGATTTGTGTTAAAGTACTTAGCAGCATATTCAATTACTTTACTTCTCTCCTCCTTACTAACAACAAAACCTCTCTCAAAAAGGAAAAATCTTACTTTCAAAGGATCCAAATCTGTATTCAAAGAGCAAGATTTTTCGACACAAAACCTCTCAAGTATCTTTGCAAAACCTCTAACCTTTTTAAAGTTATCTGCTGTTTCTATTTTTTTTAGTGTTTTTTGAATCGTTCCATACTTCTTACCAATATTACTTTTAAATATTTGAAGAACTTTTTCTGCAAGTTCTATGTCTTTTTCATCTGCAAACTTAGGATATATCTTTCCTTTTACTTTTCTAACGTCAATTAGTTCCTTTGGTAGCATTTTTTCTTACTCCTGCCAATTTATTTCTTCTCCTTCTTGAAGTTCTAACTTCACTTGTATCTTTTGAAATTAACTCATAAAGAATTGCTTTGTCCTTAGGTCTAAGTATCCTACCTAATCTCTGAATATATTCCCTAGTACTTGAACTACCACTCAAAATAACTGCTACATTTGCATCTGGTACATCTATTCCTTCATCAAGAACTTGACTGCTAACTATAGCTCTAAACTTACCCATTCTAAAATAGTCGAGAATTAGTTTTCTTTCGACCTTTGAGGTCTTATAAGTTATTGCTGGAATTAAAAACAGTTTAGATACAGTATAAACGAGATCATTGTATTTTGTAAAAATAATTATTTTATCGTTTCTATGTTTTTCTAAAATTTCCTTCAACTTTTTTAATTTAGTCAATGAATTGTAAGCAATTTTTCTTGCTTCTTCCCACGCTTTAAGAGTTTTGTAAGCCTCTTTATCTATACCAGTTGCCATTACTATTTTTTGGAAGTCCTCCATGCTCCTTATTTTTAAGTTTCTTGATTTTAAATAATTTTTGACTATATTCATATTTTTTTTATATTTTTCACTTTCTTTCTTGCTTAGAGGAAGGTATATTCTCTTTATAGTGTAGTTAGCTAAGTGCTTGCCCAATAAATCATTTAAGCACACCTCAAAAACTTTGCCTCCAACAAGTTCATTCAATTTAACGTGAAGTCCATCAGGTCTCTCATAAGTTGCCGTTAAACCCATTCTAAAAGGTGCAGCACTCATTTCAGCTATTAAAGAATAAGATTCAGAAGGTAGATGATGTACTTCATCAAAAACAAGCATTTCAAATTTGTTTCCAAGCTTTTCAATGTTTATATATGCTGAATCGTAAGTAGTTACCGTTATTGGTTTGAGCTCTTTTTTCCTTCCTGAAAATTCACCTATATTCTCTTCCCCAAATATTTTTAGCTTCTCAATCCACTGATCAAGTAAATCCAGTGTAGGTACGACTACAAGAGTAGCTTTTGATATTTCATTTATGGCAGAAATTGCAACGTATGTTTTGCCACTACCTGTTGGCATAACTATACATCCCCTCTTATCAGAAATCCAAGAATCCAGAGCCCTTTGCTGATAATCTCTTAACTCAATTTCTAAGTTAAATTCAGGGCAAGGAATTAGATCTAAAACTTCATCCCTATAATCGATGTTTGATCTTTCAAAGTATTCAATAAGATCTCTATATTTAAAACCCATCAACCTGTAACATTTTTCTTTTGGATCGTAAACTCCAAAAAATGAGGGTATATGTACATCTCCCTTAACCAATATAGTTCCTCTGTAGTATCTGATTTCAGCAAACATACCTCTAAAAATAAGTAAGAAATTGTATATATACGTAGCTCAAAACAAGTGTCGGGAGGGTTAAACTTTGGAAAGAAACGTGAATTTAAATCTCGATAACTTGAAGTTTTCCAATCCAACACCAAAAGAGGGAGAAGAAATAACAATAGAGGCTGTAATAAGAAATCTTGGAGATCCATGCGAGTTCGATGCTGTATTTTACTGGGCTCCAGAAATAATTTTGTCGAAGGAGCAGATGGAAAAATACACAAAACCAGAATATGAAATATACAGAGAAAAAATAAAAATTTCATCTGGAGAAAGAGTTAAAGTTCAGTTTAAATGGAAAGCAAAAAAGAATTTTTCCTGCCTCTTTGTAAAACCAGAAAACATAGAAGTTATTGACAGTTGGACTGACAAACCTTAGAAAACCTTTAAAGATTGATAAAGAAAAATTAAAATACTTTAAATTTTTTAATTTAAAATTATGCCAGACAAAATAGATTCATTAGATATAAAAATACTTGTAGAACTACAAGAAGATGCAAGAAAAAGTTTGAGAGAGATAGCCGAAAAACTTGGAGTTGTAGAGGGAACTGTTTACAATAGAATAAACAAATTAAAAAAACTTGGCATAATAAAAAAGTTTATCCCGGTAATAGATTACTCAAAACTCGGATTTGATTTGATAGCTGTTATTGGAATAACTGCCGAAGGTGGATATCTACTGGAAGTTGAAGAATTGCTTGCTAATGAGCCGAATGTTACAGCAGTTTACGATGTAACGGGTCAATTCGACGTTATAACTGTAGCGAAGTTCAAAGATAGAGAGTCTTTGAATGAGTTCGTAAAAAGAATTGCTGGATTGGAGCATGTTCAGAAAACATACACTATGCTCGTTTTAAATGTGGTAAAAGAAACGCACTGTATTGACTTAGAAGAATTAATTAAAGATTTTTAACCAATTGAAATAAATTATCTGCAATGTAGTCTGGTTTTCCGTACTTTTCTATCATTTTCTTCAAATTATCGCGAGTAGTTACCCCCGTTAAAACTAATGCAGTTTTACAACCAATTTTTTTCCCTGCTACTACATCCACATCTATCTGATCGCCTACAACTACTGCATTTTTACACTTAAGTTTACTCAAAGCTTCATTCATTATTATTTCAGAGGGCTTACCAACTATTGCATCAGGCATTCTTGAAGTCATCCAATATAATGCACCAATTATCATCCCAGTACCGGGAATTGGGCCATCCCACCCGGGAAATATTTTATCAGGATTTGTAGCCACATATATATCTGCTTTCATGCAACACCTTAACGCTTTAGTCATTAAATTGTAATCGAGATTTCTATTAGATGCTACAACCAAACATTCAGCATCATCATAATCAACTATTTCATGTCCAGCCAGTTTCAACTCGTCTATCAATCCTTTTTCACCAGTAGTAAATATTTTCAATTTCCCATATCTCTTTTTTAAATATATAGATGTTGCATAAGTAGCGACTACTATTTTATCTTCACTTACGTCAAGACCAAAACTTCTAAATCTCTCTAAAAGCATCCTTCTGCTCCTTGTAGAATTATTCGATACGAAAACGAACTTTTCACCTCTATCAATTAGGAGCTTTACAGCCTTTATGCCTTCTACTATTGGCTTACTACCTCTACAAATAACCCCGTCAATGTCCAGTATGTACGGCACGTTTTTTATTTCTCGTTTCGTCTCTAAAAAAACTTGCCGTTACATAGTTTTTATCCTAATTTAATATTTTATTTAAGTAAATATTTGAAACATACGGTATAAACCTATATTTTTCAGCGTGTTTTAAACAAACTTTTTTTAGCGTTTTGTTTTCAGCGTAGTCAAGTGTTAGTACTACCAAACCGTACTTCTTTTTTAGTCTTAGCAATTCTTTTGCTTTTATCTCGATCCATTTTAAATCTTCTCCTTTCCACAACTCGTATTTTTTAGAAGACCAGTTGTAGTGGGTGGTAAAGCACTCGAACAAAACGCCGTTTACGTAAGGTGCAGTTTCGTTTATAATACTAAATCCTCTATTTTGGATTAAAATAATGTATGGATATTTTTGCCGTATCTTTTTTATTAAATTTACCATTCCTTTTTTAGTTGTCATCTTATCCACATCAACGCAATCTAAGAATAACCCGTTAAAACCCTTGTTCAAAATGCTTGGGATTGCTTTGTTTAGTATAAAATTCTGCCACTTTTTGCAAGACACGTTTACGTAGTATGTATTCCAATTTTTGTTTTTTCCTACGATGCATCCTTTTGCGTACTTAAGGTATCGTTCACTTACTTCTCCCAAGCTTAGATATGCTAAAACTATCGTTTTGTGTTTTTTCAGAGTTTCTATTTCTTTTTTAGAATACTCTTCCGGCTGTACTATAACTAAGTCGAAGTTAGAAAGTCTATCGATTCTATCTTTTCCATAGTAAACTGCATAGTTTTTTATACTTTCAACGGAATTTAAAGTGCTTAGCATACTTTCGTTTTGCTTACGTTCACACACGAATTTTGACAACGTTAAGACTATGAACGTTAAAAGTACTATAACGATTAAAATCTTATATAGAGTTCGCGTACATTTCATATCTTTCTTTAATCTCTTTTGGCGTTAACGCTCTATCCCATATATAAACTTCATCTATTATACCTTTGAAGCACTCTTTTGGTGGTTGTGCACCTATGTACGTGCTGGTGTAAGGGCTACCAATTGAACCGGATGCAGGCAATTCGCTATCGAGTTTACCGTTTATATACAGCTTCATCTTAGAACCGTCGTAAGTCGCTACTACGTAGTACCATTTGTTTGGTTGGATATTAGTGTTAGACCATAGTAGCTTGGTCTTATTGTTAATCATTAATTCAAATCCAATTTTTCCGTAACCAACAATGACTCTTCTGTACCACGCTCCGTTTAAAATTATGTCTTGCAACTTGCTCGTATCTTCCGGATATATCCAAGCTTCGTACGTTACCTGTTTCGTTGGGCTTATCTTATCCTTTAAAGAGTAGTCTATCCAAACGTAGTCATTAACTCCGTCAAAGTGTATAGCTTTTCCATTTATTCCATTTACGTAGTTGTCGTTCGACCAAACTCCATAAGTGAAGCCTCCGTTAATATTTCTTCCAGATAGGTCGTAAATTGTATATCCATCGCCATCTGGATCGTTTTTGAGTTGATTTACTCCTTCTTCGAAATGCCATTCCGCTAACAATCCATTTTCGATTTGTTTGGCTTTTTGGACTATAACTCTTTTAGAGTAAAATATCTCTGAATATTCGTCCGAAAAAATGATAGTTCCACCGATAGCAAGCTTAACTGTAACCACCTTGTTTACCTTAGTGCCGTAAGGAACGACTAATATTCCTACGTCTCCTGCTGAGAGATAACCCCTTTCAGTAAAAGGTCTAAAATCGAATTTTCGACCGTTTAAGAAAATCCAAACGTGTCTGTTTTTGAAGTAAAGATTGCCACCTAAGTCCTTTATCACTACTTTTGTGGCATTTGCTTTGTTTACAGTGTAAAGCTCGACGTCAAGAGCTACACTTGGAGGTGATTGAATAAACACGTTTGAATACTTTAAAATTGCAGCAGCTAAGACTACAGTAATCAATAGCATAATTACCGTACCGATTAAAGGTGAGACTGACTTTTCATCTCTCGTAAGCTTCATCTTGCTTTCAAAATTATTTAAAAAATTAATAAACTTTTACTTCTTCAAAGCTTTTCAACAAGCTCCACAGCTAAGCTCCTTAGCCTTTCTATCGCTTTAACTATTCTTTCTTCTCTCTCTTTAACTTTTTTCTCATCTTCTTCGATTTTTTTCTTTCTCTTTTCTAACATTTCTTTTACAGCTTTTTCAGAAGTCCCTCCCAAAACATCTCTACTTTCAACAACGTTTTTAACGTCTAACCACTTTTCGAATTCCTCCCTTTCTATCTTTTGCTCACAACCAAACTCATTCATAATTTCTATTAGCTTTTCGTAACTCGGTTTACATTTGCTTAGCTTTCCCACTATTTGATGTGCTTTCCTGAATGGAACTCCTCTTTTTGTCAACTCCTCTGCTATATGAGTTGCTGAAGCAAAACCCTTTCCCGCTTTTTCTTCCATGACCTCTGTTTTGAAACGTATTTTACGGAACATTTCTGCAAAAACTTTAAAACTTAAACAAGAATCTTTTAAACTGCTGTAGAGTAGAGGGTTCATTTCTTGAAAATCTCTATTGTATGCTAAAGGCATTGCTTTGTATATAGACATTGCAGAAGTTAGCTCACCCAATAGTTTGCCGGATTTGGCCCTAATTATTTCTGCTACATCTGGATTCTTTTTTTGTGGCATTATGGATGATGAAGAAGCGTATTCATCAGGTATTTCCACAAAATCAAACTCAGATGACCAAAGTATTAATTCTTCAGCCAACCTGCTAAGAGTTAGACAGCTTTCAGATGCAACAAAAATTGCTTCTATTAGAAAATCTCTTGAAGAAACAGCATCTTCACTATTCTCAACTATTCCATCAAATCCAAGTAAGTCAGACACGTACTTTCTGTTAAGTCTAAAGGAAGTTGATGCAAAAGCGGCTGAACCGAGAGGGCAGAGGTTTATCCTATCAAAAGCTTGAATGCACCTTTCAAAACTTCTCTCCAACATGTCATGTAAGGCTATAAGATGGTGAGATAGCTTAGTGGGTTGAGCGTATTGTAAATGGGTAAAACCCGGCATTAAAACGTTTAGGTTCTCTTCTGCCTTTTCTATCAAAGCTTTTCTAAGTTCTAATATAGTCATAGCAAGAGATAGTACACCCTCTCTTGCAAACATTCTTAGACATGTTGCTACTTCATCGTTTCTACTTCTTGCAGTGTGCATTTTCATTCCAGCTTCTCCAACCAATTCTATTACCCTCGCTTCAATTGCTTCATGCACATCTTCTCCCTTGTTAGGTATCCCCTCTTTACCAATTTCATCTGCTATCTGCATTAAAGCTGCAACAATTTTTGCCGCATCTTTCTCCTCCAAATGACCTTGCTCTAATAAACCAATAACATGTGCAATATCAACAAGTATATCGTAAGCCCATATATTTACATCATGTTTAAGGGAAGAAGTCAATTCAAGAGCCAGCTTGTCCATCTCCTTTTCCATTCTACTTCTAACTACCATAAACTTTACATTAAAGTTGGAGTTTTTAAAACTTTTAATTGAAAATTCCTACATAACAAAATCTAAGAATGGAAAACAAATATGAGGATAGAGTAAACAAAAAAGAAAAACATACCAGTTAAAAGCACACTCCAAGGTATTTCTTCCTTCCTTATATAGTACAGTATCAAAAATGAGATAATAGTTGTTGTTAAAACACTAAAAAACGCATGATCATCTATTTTCCAGCTCGTTACAACTAATGCGATTCCGGGATAAAATGTTGAGTAAAGTATTTTTTCCCCGACAAGAGAACCGAGACTCAAAGTATCTTTACCTCTATAACCCCAAACTATGGCACTTGCAGTCTCAGGTATTGCAGTAGCTGCTGGAATTAAAATTAAAGAAATTCCAAGAGGACTTATTCCAGTAAGAGCAGATAGATTTGATACAGCTGAAACTAATCTTTCAGATCCATAATACAAAATAATTACAGCTACAAGCAATTGTATTAAAGCAGAATAAACGTTTTCAGGTAAAAATTTTCCAAAATATAATTCTTCCGACTCCTCTATTATACCACTACTTCTTTTTAGATACATCAATATCGAATAAAGTATAAATCCCAAAAGAAATAAGACTCCAAAAAAAAGTTTCATGCTTTTTTCAAAGCCGGGAATGAGTGTTAACGGAAACAAAATTGTTACAAAAGCATAAGGGAAGAACAAGGTTTTATCCACTTTAAGATTTGGGCTAACTCTTTTACCTCTCAAGTAACCCAACAAAGTAGCAATTCCAACAAGGCTGTAAGATAGACTTGAGGCCATAAAGGGCTGGCCAAATATAGTGCCTATACTGATTTCTTCCCCTCCCCTTACACCGGAAACCAGTGCAACTACAAAAACTATAAGCTCTGGAAGAGATGTAAAAAGAGGGGATAATATTGTCCCAACAAATGAACTTCCAAGCTTTAATTCACAACCAATAAATTCAACAGCGTTTACAAAAGTTAAAGCTGAAAAAAGAACTAACAACATTCCAAAAAATAACTCAAAAAGCGAATGAAACAGCATTATTGTTCTATCAAAATTGCATTAATAACCCCATGCTGATTTGGTCTGCTTGTAACCTTGGCTTCTCCAACATTTGTTTTAATTATAGCTCCCTTAGTAATAACGTTTCTTCTGGCATAGTGGACGTGTGCGGGATTTTCAACTACTGATAAAATCTCAGCTTTTACGACTTTTCCTTCTTTTGGTATGTAAACGTTAGCGTACTTGTCTCTAAACACTTTTATTTTAAAATTACCGCCTCTAACTCTAACTTTCTTTATTTTTCTATCACCAATTAATGTTTCCACCTGATCTCTACCAAGCTCATACTTTCTCTTTTTTCTAAAAGGTTTTAACAGTTTTCCAGTATATGACCTTCTACTCCTTCCATGCCAGTGCATGAACATCACCCCAACAACATCCAGCAAGCTGAAATTAATATATTTTGCCCATTAAAATTTTACTTCAACAACATTTCCTCTGGGTTCAACTTCCTTAAATATTTGGCCCTCAAATCTGTAAACTTCAGCTCCAGAAAGCCAACAGTCTGGAGATAACCCCGCTTTCATACAAGTTTCACTTAAAAAGTCTTCGGGAGTAAGATTTAACTCTACTGCCACCTGAGGTAAAAGCAACCCAGAGTAGGGCCCCATCTGAACAATAAGGCCGTGCTTACCTATTTCAACAAACTTGGGCAAATCTTTTGGAGGTACATTTAGCTTTTCAGGTGGTGTAAGAATTGTTACTTCAACACAAATTTCATCCATTTCTTCAAGCCTAACTCTCGGGAATCTCGGATCCTGTGTAGCTGCAGCGATAGCTGATTCTATTATTGCTTCATCAAGTCTTTTAATTGGATAGGGAAAACCAATACAACCCCTCAATAAACCTCTCTTAGTTAGTGTTGTAAAAACACCTCTTTTTTCTTCAAAAACACCAGTATATCTTTCCTGAATGATTTCTCCTGTCGAGAGGTAAATCTCTATTGCTGATCTGGCTAATTTTACTGCCACTTCTCCTTCAACTTCAGTGAGTAGTTTCATAGAGTTAAATAGCCTGTTATACTATTAACAGTTTTCTGGAAAAAGTAAAAAATCAAAAAGGTTATTTGTTTTTCATTAATCTAAAAAGCGAGGTGTCAAAATGCAACACCTTATATCAATTTCAGACTTGAGCAGTGATGATTTAATCGAAATAATAGAGTTAGCAGAGAAGTTAAAGTTGGAGAGATATAAAGGAGTTGTAACAGATTACTTAAAGAATAAAAGTTTAGCAATGATATTTGAATTACCTTCAACGAGAACCAGAGTAAGTTTTGAGGTTGCAATGACCGATTTGGGGGGACATGCTTTATATTTGAATTGGAGTGACTTGCAACTTGGAAGAGGTGAGCCAATAAAAGATACCGCTAGAGTTCTGAGCCGTTATGTTCACGCAGTAACTATGAGAGTGAGAGATCACTCAACTATATTAGAATTTGCAGAATATTCAAGCGTACCTGTAATAAATGCACTCAGCAACTTAGAACATCCTTGCCAAATAATAGCAGACTTGTTAACAATAAAAGAGTACAAAGGCAGTTTAGAAGACGTTAAAGTTGTATGGGTTGGGGATGGTAACAATGTATGTAATTCCCTAATACTCGCAGCATCGTTAATTGGGATGATCTTAATAGTATCAACTCCAAAAGGATATGAACCAAACAAAGAAATAGTTGAAAAAGCAAAATCCTTTGCAAAAGAGAGTGGAGCTAAAATCGTTTTTGAAAAAAATCCAGTATCTGCTGTAAAAGATGCTGACGTTATTTATACAGATGTATGGACATCGATGGGACAAGAGAATGAAAAAGAAGAGAGAATTAAAGTTTTTACACCTTATCAAGTAAATGAAAAACTTGTAAACTATGCGAAAGATGATGTTATTGTAATGCACTGTTTACCCGCACATAGAGGGGAGGAGATAACTGAGGCTGTAATTGAAGGTTCAAATTCAGTTATATTTGATCAAGCTGAAAATAGACTACATGCACAGAAGGCGATACTGTTAAAACTCATAGGAGATGAGTATAACTAATGATGTGGGAAAAAGTTGTAAGAAGGATTACAAATTTTATATCAAACTATGTAAAGGAGGCAAAAGCAGAAGGAGTAGTAGTTGGAGTTAGTGGAGGAATCGATAGTGCGTGCGTTGCCAAACTGTGTAGTATTGCTCTTGGTAAAGAGAGAGTTTTAGCCTTAATCATGCCTGAAAAAGGTGTAACACCGAGTGAAGACGTAAAGGATGCTTTAAACTTGTGCGATGATTTGGGGATAGAAAGAAAAATAGTTGAAATTTCACCAGCTGTTAATACTCTATGCAATTTGCTTTCATGTAAGAATGGAATTCCTGTAGCAAATCTAAAGCCAAGAATAAGAATGATTTGCTTATATTACTATGCAAATCTAATGAACAGGCTCGTAGCTGGAACTGGAAACAAAAGCGAACTCTTAGCAGGATACTTCACAAAGTATGGAGACGGTGGTGTTGACTTTTTACCAATAGGTGATTTGTACAAAACTGAAGTTTACAAATTAGCTGAATTTCTTGAAATACCAGAGAGCATAAGAAAAAAGAAGCCCAGTGCCAGACTGTGGAGAGGTCAGACTGATGAGGGTGAGATGGGCATAAGTTATGAGGTTCTGGACTCAATACTTATAGCTATGGAAAAGCTCGACTTAATTGACAAAGAAGTTGGAGAGAAGGAATTAGAGAAGATAGTAGAGCTTAGTGGAGCCAGTTTAAGAGAAGTTAAGAGCGTTGTTGAAATGGTCAAAGAGAATGCTCATAAAAGAAGGATGCCACCAATTGTAAATTTAAGAGATCTAATATGAGCGAAAAAAGATTTATAACTGGTATAGAATCTTTTGATAAACAAACTGGCGGCTTCTATCCGGGATTGGTAATTCTATTAGAGGAAGTTGGAGCTGGAGGAAAGGAGTTTGTACTTTCGATGATATTTAGAGGTGCTGAAAAATATTTTAAAGCAACTTATTTGGCAATGTCTTCAAGTAAAGAAGAAGTTATAAGAGATTCAAAGCTGTGCTTTCCGCAAGGAGCCAAAGAAAGACTAAAAGAATTGGAAGAAAAGGTAAATATAATTAGTTTGGCAGAATATTATTTTGAAAGTTCTATAATCCCATACTGGTGGATTGGCAGAGATAGGCCAAGTTTGGAAGATTTAAAAGGAAAAAAACACGACATCCTTAAAGAACTTGTAGATGTATGCGATACAATACCAGAAGGTAGCTTAGTGTTCTTAGATAGCATGAGTGACTTAGTCAGATTAACAAGAACGAGAATTAGCTGGAACGACCTCATAGACATCATAAAAGGCATGAGAAAAATGTGTATCAAAAGAAACATACTCACTTTAACAACTTTAACCAAAGGTATGCTCGAAAAAGGTAGAGAAGAAGAATTAATTGATCAGGCTGACGGAACAATAGTTTTTGAGTGGGAAATTCACAAAGAGGGTATTTCAAGATGGATGTATATAAGAAAACTTCTTGGCATACTTTCTTTGCTCGAAAAGAAGAAGATAGCCAAATACAATATAAAAATAGATCCATACGAAGGTTTTGTAATATCTCAACTGGTAAGAATAATGTAAAACAGCAAGTTATTTCTTTATGTTTAAGTAATTATATTTATGGAATTGTTGTCAAGCGGGATAGATGGCTTAGATTTAATGCTTGGTGGCGGCATTCCAAAGGGACATATAGTTGCAGTGGTTGGGCAGTATGGTACCGGTAAAACTACATTAGGTTTGCATTTTATATATGCAGGCTTACAGAATGGAGAGAAATGTATAATACTGAGTTTTGATGAAGATGAAGAAAGTCTAATTCAAGATGCAAAAAGTTTTGGTATGGATTTTGATAGTTACAGAGATAACTTGGAAATAACAAGACTTGAAGCTTCCGAAGTTAAGGAATCTCTAAGAAAAATAAAAAGCGATTTACCAGAAATTATCAAGGGCATGGGTGCTAACAGAGTATTAATCGATACAATAAGTGTTTTTGAGGCACTTTTTGAGGATGAAGAGAGGTACAAAGCTTTAGCTGCAATAAGAAATATTCTAAAAAATGCCAAAGTTACAGCTATAATAACAAGCGAGGCTGATAAAAACAATCCTATGTCCTCAAAGTACGGTTTGTTGGAGTATATATGCGATGGTGCTATTAGTCTGAGGTATATTAGGGGTAGCGAGTTAGAAGAAGTAAAACTTGGTTTAGAAGTAATCAAGATGAGAAGAATAAAACATTCAAGAAAACCCAAACCTTACGAAATAACTGATACTGGTATGGTTGTTTTTGAGAGAGAAGAAATTTTTTAACTAAACTATGTACTTGTCTAATTCGTATATTTTTTTTCCGCAGTAATGACAAACAACTTTAACATTATCTCCATTTTTTTCAACATGAAACTTACTTTTTATAGGCTCTCTGCTGTTAGTTATGCAATTTTTGTTTGGACATACTATAATACCTTCCACGACGTTTGGAAGTTTAACTCTCTTTTTTTCACTAACTTCATAGTTTTCAATTAAATTTATAGTGGCCTTAGGGGAAATTAAAGCTATTTTGTTTAATTCATCATCGCATATATACTTATTTTCAACTTTTACTATGTCTTTTTTACCCATTTTTCTGCTGGGAACGTTCATTGCAATTAAAACTCTATCTCTACATCCCGGCCTTATTGCAAGAATTTTTAATACTAAAAGTGCTTTTCCCGCATTTATATGGTCTATAACAGTTCCACATTTTATTTTACTAACTGCTAACCTCTCCAAAATTTTTCACCTCCTAAGTAATTCGTAAAGAATTGCCATTCTAACAGGGACACCATAAAAAGCTTGTTGAAAATACTTAGCATAATGTGTTTTATCCACAGAAATATCTATTTCATCTACTCTTGGGAGTGGATGCATTATAATTGTACTGCTTTTTGCTTTTTTTAAGATGTTTAAATCAATCTTGTAACTTCCAGCAACTTTTAAGTACTCTTCCTCATCCGGAAATCTTTCTTTTTGTATTCTTGTGACATACAAAACATCAACGTAATCAATTATATCTTCTAATTCAGCCTTTTCTATTTTTGTTTTTCTTTCAATTTCTTCCAAGATTTCTTCAGGTAAGTTTAAAGATTGTGGACTTACAAGAAATATTTCTGATTTAAATAATGCAAGGGCTTTAATCAAAGAATGTACCGTTCTTGAATACTTCAAATCTCCGACAAGAGCTATTTTTAATCTATCTAATTTTGACTCTTTTTTTATTGTATATAGGTCGAGAAGTGTTTGTGTTGGATGTTGTCCGGCTCCATCTCCTGCATTAATTACTGGCACATCAGAATGTTCAGCTGCAAATCTTGCAGCTCCCTCTAATGGGTGTCTTAGAACAATAACATCAACGTATTTTGAAACAACTTTTATTGTATCAGCTAAGGTCTCCCCCTTGGCAATGCTACTAGCTTCTTGAGCAGTCATGTTTACTACATTCCCACCTAATCTCTTCATAGCAACTTCGAAGCTCATCCTTGTTCTGGTTGAAGGTTCAAAAAAAAGATTTGCAAGCAAATTCCCCTCCAAATCTTTTCTAATTTTTTTTCCTTCAGCAACTGGAAGAAACTCTTCAGCAAGTTCAAGTAAATATATAATTTCATCTTTTTTCAAGTCATCTATTGAAATGAGATGTTTGAGTTTCATCAACTGCTTGAATGCTTTCGTGCGTATAAGTATATCGAAGTTATTTCATGTGGTGCATCATCATGTATTCAACTTCTTTAATTAATATATCTATTATTTCTTCATTTTCAAATACTTTTTTAAGTCTAAGAAGTATTTTTTTTGTTATGTCTATATCGCAAGTTTTTAGCAGATTATAGAAGTACGGCATTCTAAATTCACCATCTTTTGTGTGAAATTTCTTTAAATCTTCATCACTAACTAAACAAACTTCTTCTCCAACTTCCGGACTTACATTTTCACCCATACCTTTTAGTATGTAGCATCTTGAAACCACTGTTCTCTCCAAAATATCTGGCATGTACGCTTTTATTTCATCTCTGCTTAATTCTCCTATATATTTGGCGTATTCTGGCTCTTCTCCAACTACAGAAACTACTACACCCAAACAATCTCCAGCCTTAACTATTTCTCCAACTTTTAAGTTTCCATTAACTTCAAAAAACCTATCAAAAACTTTAACAACCCTCATAAGCTTCACCTCAATTTACTAATCCATTTAAAAGATATTTTTGCTTTTTTGATCATTTCCACGATAGTTCTTCTTTCTTTCTCACTTATCACCGCATACTTATGTGCTCTCTCAAGTACAAAAGGATATGCAAATGTACTACCAAGCAAACATTCAGCAAAAACAATTTTAATAAAGGAATTAAATTTTTTTAACATCCAACAAGGAAATTCTATTCTCGAAGGCAAGGAAGGAGAAAACTTCACATAGCTGTAACATAAGTTCCCACTTTCCATAGGTTCAGTATAACTTGCAAAATCCATACCCTCAAGTAAAAAAGTATCGTAAACATCGAGTCCAAAAGATTTGGCAATATCTTTGGCATAACTTCTATCAGTATATCCAAAAACAGGCGTTTTTGTTTCTTCGCTATTTTTTAAAACTTTTCTTGCAGATTCTAAGTAAATTTTACATATCTTTGGGTTCAATTCTTTTGCAAAACTAGGGGAAAAACTACCATCGTAAAACAAGTAAGATTTGCCATCCATTTTTTTCTTTAACATATACATTTCCATAGAGTACCTTACAACATCTACGTTTTCTTCCAATTTAAGAATCTTAGACAAATAATTAACATTCCACTTACCAAAACCGTGATCTACGCTGTATGCGGCTACTTGTACAGCTCCAATAGGTATTCCAAATTCTCTGAGTGGTTTTATCTGGCTACCGTCCACTCCAACTACTCTTAAACCTTTAAGGACTTTAATAGCCCACTTTCTACTTTTTTCATTTAGTTTACCAAATTTTAAAGTGGATACAACATCTTCAAACTCCTTTTTTTGTTTATCTATACCTCTATAAGATTCCTCAACAAAGTTTTTAAATTTCTTTAGCCCCTCTGCTGAAATAATTTTACTCTCAAACATCTTATAAAAAACTAATTCACTTGGAAATAAATTTATTTGGTTAGGCATAGTAAATTTAATGATAGTTAAAAATGTTGAAGAACTGCTTGATGGCTACAAAGGAACTGAAAGAGAGATTAGAAAAATGGCCATAGAAATAGTAGAGCATGTAATAAAGCGTTCCAATCCAGAAAAACTTGTATTGGATTTTTTAAATATTGAAAATGGAAAAAATAGAAAAGCAAAGTTGAAAACAGGAGAAATTCTTGAATTTGATAGAGCATACGTAGTAGCAATTGGCAAAGCTGCATATCCTATGGCTAAAGCAATAACAAAAATAATTCCAGATGTATCCGGAGTTATAGTAACAAAGTATGGGTATGCTGAATCAAAAAAATTGGGCAATCTGGAAGTTATTGAAGCTGGACATCCAGTACCTGATGAAAATTCAGTTATTGGTGTAAAAAAAGCTCTGAAAATATTAGAAAAAGCAAAAAAAGATGATTTATTAATACTACTAATATCTGGTGGGGGATCTTCTTTGTTTGCTATGCCAGAAGATGGTATTACTCTCGAAGATAAAATAAAAACTTACAAGTTACTTCTCGAATGTGGTGCCAGGATTCAGGAAATAAACACCGTCAGAAAGCACATATCTGCAATTAAGGGAGGTAAATTCGTAAAAAAAGCAACTTGCAGAGTCCTCTCTTTAATAATTTCGGATGTAGTTGGAGATGATTTAGAAACCATAGCTTCGGGAATAAGTGTAAAAGATTCAACTACATTCGAAGATGCTATATCAATTTTAAAGAGTTATAAAATATGGGATAAAGTACCTAATTCAGTTAAAGAATACCTTGAAAGAGGTAGAGATGGAAAAGAAGAGGAGACTTTAAAAGAGGATTTAAATAACGTTATCAACAAGCTAATTTGTGGCTCATCAAAAGTATGTGAGTTTGCAGTAGAAAAAGCAAGAGATTTTGGAGTCAATACATACATTTTAACTTCACAGATGGAAGGAGAATCAAAAGACGTTGGAATTTTTTTAGCGTCAATTGCAATTGATGTTAAAAATAAAAATAGGCCTTTTAACCCACCAGCCGTAATAGTTGCTGGAGGAGAAACGACTGTTACACTTATGAATACAGAAAATTCCAAAGGTGGACCAAACCAAGAATTAGCACTTGGATTTGCTAAAAAATTAGATGGTTGCAAAAGCATATGTTTAATATCCATAGATACTGACGGTACAGATGGCCCAACTGATGCTGCTGGAGGATTAGTATCCTACGATACGTGGAATAGAATAAGAGAGGCGGGACTAAACCCAATGGAAGAGCTAATAAAACACAACTCATACAAAGCTTTAAAATCAGCAAAAGCTTTAGTTTTCACTGGACCAACTGAAACTAACGTTAATTCGATTACTATTTTGGTAATAAGATAAAAGACTCAATGTTTATATGCAACAAACAAGGTGATTTAAATGATGAATGAAAAATACGTAGTCTATGTAGTGCCACATACACACTATGACGCTGTATGGGTTTTTACAAAAGAAGATTACTTTTATATAAATATAGATTTTATTCTAAAAAAAGTTATAGAGATAATGGAGAGGAGAGACGAATACAAGTTCTTAATAGAACAAGTATTCTTGCTTGAAGAAATAGAGAACAGATACCCTGAACTTTTCGAGAAAATAAAAAAGTATGTTAAAGAGGGTAGAATCGAGATAGCCGATGGAGAATACTTAATGCCAGATACAATGTTACCTCAGGAAGAAACGTTAATAAGAGAAATACTGGTCGGAAAGAGATATTTAAGAGAAAAATTTGGTTTTGAAGCTGTAGTAATGTGGCAGGCTGACGGTTTCGGTCTAAATGCCCAATTGCCTCAAATATACAAAAAAAGTGGATATAAATATGTGGCGTTTAGAAGAGGATACTACGAGAAAGCTCCTTCAGAATTTCTTTGGGAAGGATTAGATGGCACGAGAATAATTGCACATAGTTTTCCTCTTGGATACAGAGCTGGTTTATACATAAGTAGGTTTGAAGAAAGTTACAAAACTTTGAAAGAGTGTGCCTTTGGAAAGCATATACTTATGCCATCTGGTAGTGGTTCAACACCACCTCAGGAGGAAGTTATTGATGCTGTAAAGAAGTGGAATGAAACACACGAAGATTCAGAAATGAAAATAGCTACTCCAATCGAATTTTTCAAAGAAGTTGAAAAGTATGCTGAAAAACTGCCAGTTAGGAAGGGAGAAATGTACTGTGGGAAATACTCACCAGTTTTTCCAGATACAGCTTCAAGCAGAATTTGGATAAAATTAAATCAAAGAGATTTAGAATGCAAATTGCTAACTCTCGAAAAGTTTGATGCTGTGAATTACCTTCTATGTAATATCAAGCATGAGGAAGAGATAGAAAATTGTTGGAAAAAGATTTTGTTTAATGCTTTTCACGATGTAATACCCGGAACTGGTGCTGATGATGGATATACAGAAGTTAAGTACAATATTGACTTTTTAAAAGTAAAGTTACCTCACTTACTAAAAGACACGCTCTCAGAGATAGTTGAATGTATTGAAGGAAACGTAAATGGGGATTTTGTAGTGTTTAATCCTCTATCATGGGAAGTAGAAAATTGGGTTGAAGTGGATTTATCATTCAATGTTGGAAAAGTTAGAGAAATTAAAGGTGTAAAATGTGGGAAAGAAGAAAGAAAAGTAGAAGTGATAAAAGAGAGCAGATATTATGATGGAAGTATTAGGTATGCAAAAATTGGTTTTGTGGCGAAAGTACCACCTCTTGGATTTGCTACTTACAAAATAATTGAACATGAGCCCACAGATACTGACAAATTAAAAGTTGAGTCGAATGTTGTAACTAATAAATTCTTCAATGTACACTACTCGCCAGAAAATGGACTAATAATGGTATTTAGAGATGGAGAAGAGATATTCGTTGAGGGTAACGAAATAGTTATAGAGAGTGAAGCTGGAAATCTCTACCACCATATAGAAGACATAGATACCCCAGTACACACAGAGAATGGGGAAGGAATTAGATTTGGTAGGTTTGATGTGGAAAATATAAGTGTAAAGAGAACACCACTCAGATTTATAATTAATGTAACTACTGGCTACTATTCATTAATATGGCCATATAGATTGACTGATAAATGGAAACCTGTTTTTTGGAGGCATAATTACATAACAATTGAAAAGAAAATCATAATTTATAGAGATCTGCCAAGAATAGATTTCGTTACTACAATAAACAACAGACATCCGAGAACAAGGATTAGAACAAGATTTAGGACTAATATACTAAAAGATTACTATACGTGTGAAACACAATTCGGAGCCATAAATAGAAGAACTAACACATACTACTTAAATCCGGAAGATTGGGTTGAAAAACCATCTGGTGTTTACCCATCTTTGAGATGGATTGATTACAGTGATGGTAAAAAAGGTTTAACAATAATCAATAGGGGAAATCCAGAAAACGAAGTTAGAGATAACTGTATATACATAACGTTACTTAGAAGTGTAGATTTGCTATCTCACGGAAAGGAGGGGCCAGTAATACCAGTACCAGACGCAATGGAACTCAAAAAGTACGAATTTTATTATTCTGCTTATCCCCACGATGGAGACTGGAAAAGTGCAAAAGCATATAAAGTTGGATACGAATTCAACTATCCGCTGATTTCTATTCAGATTGATACAGATAAGAAGTTACCAGAGCGTTTTAGCTTTGTTAAAGTAAAACCAGACAATGTTATACAGACTGCATTTAAAGCTGGTAGTGAAGATGGAGAAGTAATTGTCAGAGTTTATGAAGCTGAAGGCAAAAAAACTAAGGCAAAAATAGAATTTTTCAGAGAAATTGAAAGTGTAAAAGAAGTTAATTTGATAGAAGATGAAATAGAAGGAAGAGACTTTAAAGTTGAAAAAAATAAAGTGGAGTTTGACATCAATGGATTTGAGATAGTAACAATTAAACTGAAGTTGAAAGGTGATAAAAGTTGAAAGTAGGAGTAATAGTATATGGAAAAGACAAACCCGGTATAATATGTGAAGTCTCCGGAATTTTAGCAAAGCATGGATTAAACATCATAGATATAGAGCAAAACGTTGTTCACGACTTTTTTATAATGTTTTTAGTTGCCGAAAAGGAAAGTTTTAATGGTAATGTCTTCAAGGAGCTTAAAGATATAGAGAAAAAAATAGATGTAAAAATAGATTATACAATTTTAGAAGAAAAGAAGAGAAAAGAAAAGAATTTGTACGTTTTAACAGTTATTGGAGAAGATAGAGTTGGATTAGTGCATTCTATAACCTTAATACTATATCAGCTTGGGATAAATATAGAAAAAATGAGTTTAATTGCAAGAGATAAACTTATAACTATAGAATTTTTGATAGATTTGAGTGAAAATGAGGAATTACTGAAAAAGAGGTTGAAAGAGGAAATTGAAAATGAAGGACTAGATTTAGTTGTCCAGCCTTACGAAATTTTCAAGAAAAACAAGCGATTGATCGTTTTTGATATGGATTCAACCTTAATTGATGCTGAAGTAATAAATGAACTTGCAAAAGTTGCGGGTGTTGAAAAGGAAGTGAAAGAGCTAACAGATAAAGCCATGAGAGGTGAAATAGAGTTTAAAGAGGCTCTAAAGGAAAGAGTAAAACTATTGGAGGGTTTGCCAGTAGAAGTGTTAGAAAAAATATACAGTGAGATAAAATTAACTGAGGGAGCGAAAGAGTTAATAAAAAGTTTAAAAGAGTCTGGATACAAAGTAGCTCTTGTTAGTGGAGGTTTTACATATTTTACAAACAAACTTAAAGAAGAGCTTGGACTTGATTACGCATACGGAAACGAACTGGAAATAAAAAATGGCAAATTAACTGGGAGAATAAAAGGTAAAATAATTGATGCAGAAGAGAAAGCAAAAATAATCGAAGAGCTGGCTAAAAAAGAGGGAATAAAAAAAGAAAATATAGTTGCTGTTGGAGATGGAGCAAACGACAAAATAATGATAAAAAATGCTGGTTTAGGTATAGCTTTCAATGCTAAAAAGGCATTAAAAGAGGTGGCAGATGGTACGTTATCTAAAAACCATCTCATAGGTCTCGCTGCTTTACTCGGATTGATGAGAAAGTAATTAAAAGAGTCTAAAAAATAAAAATAAATAAAAATTAAAGAATCATAGATTATTTCTTAAATCTATAACCCTTTTAGCTTTACCCTTAAACCTTTCAATGGATCCTCTTTCTACAAGTTCTACGTTTGTTCTTAAGTTCAATTCTTTTTTAAGTTCATTTTGTATTTTTCTTTTTAATTTTTCGAGATCAGATAACTCTCCAGTAAATACTTCATCAACTACTTCAACTTTAACTGTTATTTCGTCGAGAGGACCATTCTTAGTTATTACCACCTGAAAGTGATCTCCTGCCTCCGGTATCTGCATTAACACGTGTTCTATTTGAGATGGGAAGACGTTAATTCCTCTAACAACAATCATATCATCTGTTCTCCCGAATATCCTATGTATTCTTGGATGTATCCTCCCACAAGCACATTTATCAGTCATTAACACAGTTAAATCCCCCGTTCTATACCTAAGAAGGGGCATAGCTTCCTTTGTTAGAGGGGTTAATACAAGTTCTCCTTTTTCACCTTCACCAACTTGCTCCCCTGTCTTTGGATCTATAATCTCCACAAAATAGTGATCTAACCATATATGTAATCCATCCTGTTCTACGCATTCGAAAGCCACTCCGGGCCCATTCATTTCACTAAGTCCATAGGAGTCATAAGCTTTTAAGTTAAAAGCATCTTCCAATCTTTTTCTTGTGTTTTCACTCCAAGGTTCAGCTCCAAAACATCCAATTCTCAATTCTAATTTTTCCAAAACATCCAGTTTTTCTGCTACCTCTTTAATATATAAAGCATAACTTGGAGTGCAATGTATAACAGTTGTACCAAAATCAAGCATGTATTTTATCTGTTTTTCAGTATTTCCTGTACCTGATGGTACAACCATAGCACCAATTCTCTCTGCACCGTAATGCATACCCAATCCGCCTGTGAAAAAAGTGTAGCTAACCATGTTTTGAAAAACATCTTTTTCTCTCATACCAACCATGTATAAACATCTCGCTACCATGTCTATCCAGTTTTCAAGATCCTTGGACGTATATCCAACTACTTTTGGTTTTCCAGAAGTCCCGCTTGAAGTGTGTATTCTAACGAGTTTCTCCTTGGGAACTGCAAAAAGACCAAATGGATAGTTGTCTCTTAAGTCCTCTTTTGTCGTAAAAGGTATTTTAACTATATCCTCTTTTTTCTTTATATCATCAGGATATACTTTTGCCTCTTTCATTTTTTTATGATAAAAAGGAACTTTTTCATAAGCATGTCTAATTACCCATTTTAGTCTTTTAATTTGCAGTTCCTCCAATTCTTTTTTAGGCATTACTTCTTCTTTACACCAATATTTGTCAGAGTATGGCATAACTTGAGCTTAGATGTTTTTGCTTAAATATTTTTAATTAATCACTCAACTCCACAACCCAATAGTGCGCACTTCTTATGTAATTCGTTAGCACCAACAATTTTTTCAAGCTCTTTTTTAATAAATCTTCTACAGCTTGAGTATCTAATGCTAAATACTTTCCAGATTTTGACCCGTAGATTATCATCGATTTATCGTTCGTCCAGATTGGAATATTTAGCTTAAGAGCTAATGCGATAAAGGGCCAATCGTCGATGTCGAATTCTTCCATCGTGTAATAGGGAGTGTGCACATCTAAAAACTCCGAGAAAAACAGCCATCGAACTTTTCCATCCTTGAGAAGACACGCTATTATCTTATTAGTGTCAACGACCAACTTCATTTTCAATCCTTTCACGAATAGATTTCTTTATATCTTTTTCAAGCTCGAAGATGTTGTCCTCAGTTAACTTCGAATTTTCCGTTAGCTTATCCTTCGTTAGCATCGTTAGCAGGTATTTTTTATCTTATCCTCAACCATTTTTTCAATCATCAACTTAATCAATGGATTAGTTTTTATCAAAATTTCAATCTCTTTCGGAACTTCAATTTGAATAACTTTAGCTACGGAATTTGGTAGTTGAGAGATTATAAATCTCTTTTCACTCGATTATTTTAACCTTAAGGTTTGAGATTTTGGAGATATCCAAGAAATCTTTGTCTTTCGTGATCAACTCTTCGTCTCTGTTTATACAGATAGAAGCTATCAAAAGATCTGGGATCGGTTTTTGCTTTCCTATCCTTCTAAGCTTAATTTAGATTTTCAAAGCCAGTTCCAAGTCTTTTCTCATTAGATAATATATTTTTCCGTAAAACTTTTGGTATTTTAGAATTGGTGGAAATTCGAGTATAGTTATTTCTGTTACGTTTTCTTGAATTAGTTCGTCGTTTTTAACTCGTTCTATAACTATGTTTGTGTCCAAAACTACCATTGGAGTCTCTCCTTGGCTTTCTCCCTCGTTTCACTTAAAATTTTAATCTCCTCTTCTAGTGAGTATTCAACGATCTCGTCTAAGTTTACATTCATAAGTTTCGTATACTCATCTTTCGTCAGGCTTTTAGATTTCTTCAAAATATAATCGGTTACAAGTGTTTTTATCTCCTCTACATCAACCCAGTCCGGAACCTCTATTTGAATAATCTTAACCATAAAATTTGGTAGTTTAGAGATTATAAATACCTTCTTTGTATTGTTATTGTACTCTGGTTTATAAAGTTTAGTAGAATTGATGCATTTTGGCTTACAAAATTTTTTGTAGATTTACTAATACCGATCTATATAAACAGAAGCGAAAAACTATTAAAGTAAATATTGGACATCATCGAAATTTCGGATTTCGAGGTTAAAATTATGAAAAATATGTTGAATTAAAGAAGGTGAAGTGAAAAATACTTTTAAAAATTTAATAAAGTATGTCTAACTTTGGCTTCTTTAAAACTCCCTTATTTTCAGCCATTTCAAATAAAACTTCAATTGCTTTTACAACTTCTTCGGACATTTCGTATGTGTAATCGTTTACATACATTTTGGCAAATTTTTCTGTTTTTTCTTTACTTAAACCTCTTGAGTACTTCATTGCAAACTCAACAGCTTCATCTACATTGTTTAAAGCGTATTTTATACTCTCTTTCATAGCCCTTAGAAATTCTTTTTGGACTTTTTCATCTAAATCTCTGCTAATTACATTTATTCCAAGCGGTAAAGGTAGTGATGTTTTTTTATGCCACCACTCCCATAAATCTAATAACTTTACAAGTCCATGCTCAGAATATGTCATCTGCCCCTCATGTATTAGTAATCCAGAATCAACTTTACCCTCTTTTATTGCAGGAATAATTTGATCAAATCTCATCTCTACTGGTTCGAATTCAAATCCTAAGTCATCGCATGCAAGAACTAATAGCAAATATGCTGTAGTAAGTTTCCCTGGAACGGCTATTTTTCCAAAATCGCCTTTTTCAGTAGATACTACTATGGGTCCGTAACCATCACCAACACTCGCTCCTGCAGAGAGAATTCTATAATCTTCGCTTAAATAAGCGTATGCGTGGACAGAAAGAGCTGTTACATCTACTGCTTTTTCGAAAGCCATTTTATTTAGAGTCTCTATATCTTTTACAATATGCTCTACTTCGAATGGTAGCTCTATTTTTCCATTCGTCATAGCGTAGAACATGAAGGCATCATCTGCATCAGGCGTATGTGCCACCTTTATCACTTTTTTTTCGACCATATTCTTAGAATGATATACTGGGTTATAATATTTTGGCACCGTAATTTACTTTTATTTTAAGTTATGAGTAAAACTATGCTCTATGCAGCATTAATGTTTGAAGGAAATAGGAAAAAAATAGTATCTAAAGCCAAATATCCATGCAAATCTAAAGAATCTCATATATATGATTCAAGTGAAGAGGAAATAACCGTAGATAAAATTTCAGATGAAATGCCTTTAAGACTTAAGGGGTTTTACTCTGTTATAGCATTTAAGCCAAAATACATATTACTTTCAAGAGATGTTATAGGTGGAAAACCGCTTTACTATTCTAAAACAGAATTCTCTTCTTTCAAATCATTTGTTGATGGGGCAAAATCTGTAAACCCGGGAGAAGTTATTAAAATTTACTATGACGGGTATGTTGAAACAAAAAAATACGAATTTGATCAAGTTTTCCCTCCAGATCCATCTAAAAAAGATTGGGGTGAAATAGAAAATTATCTTGAATATATTGAGAAAAAACTTTTAAAATTTAAAGCTGGAGACTGCATATCATTTTCGGGAGGTGTTGATAGCTCTTTGCTTGCAGCGATTTACGATGTTCCCTTAGTAAGCGTTACTGCAAATGAAAAAGAGGAAGAGTATATAAAACAAACAGCCAAGGAATTGGGGAGGGAATTGTATATTTATCGTTTTGGGGAGAAAGAAGTAGCAGATGCACTTCCTGAGATTGTAAAAGCTATTGAAGAACCAAATCCATTCCATGTTTCAATAGGTATTCCAATATACTTTTCTTTAAAAAAGGCAAAAGAACTTGGATTTAGCAGTATGATGTTTGGTCAGGGAGCCGATGAATTGTTTGGTGGATATAAAAAATATGAAGATTGTAGGGAGGATGAAGTATATTGGGTTTTAAGGAAAGATGTAGAATTACTTGGAATCAACAATCTTGAGAGAGATGTAAAACTTTCATATAAAGTAGAAATTGAGTTATTAACTCCGTATCTTCAGTGGGACATAATAAAAACTGTGATGAAAATCCCCGGAGAGTATAAGGTTAGAAAAGTTGGTGGAGAAATAATTAGAAAGTTTGCTTTAAGAAAGTTAGCTGAAAAATATTTGCCAAGAGAGGTTGCTTATAGGCAAAAGAAAGCTGTCCAGTATTCTACTAAGACAGCTTCAATACTTGAAAAAATCGCGAAAAAAGAGGGGTTAACGATTAAAGGTTTATTAGAGAGATACTATGAAAATCTTGGCAATATCTGACACACACCTTAGAAAAAAATGGGAAATGAATAATTTTCTTAGTGAAGTTAATAATTACGTTCAATTTGATTTATTAGTTCACGCTGGTGATTTTGAAACAATCGAAGTTTACAATGCACTAACTGAATTTTGTAATAAAAATGGTATAAACTTGCTTGCTGTAAAAGGGAATTGTGACAACTTTTCATTACCTGAAGTTGTCAGTGGTTGGAATGTTGGAGTTAAACATGAACCTTTAATGGATGATTTTACAGATATATACTATCTTGCAAGAGAATTGGATGTTAAAGTAATGGTTTTTGGTCATTTACATAGGTTTATTGTTGCAAGTAAAAAACCACTAATATTTTGTCCGGGGTATGCTAAATTAGGGCAGTTTGCATACTTAGATAAAAAATTAAGGTTCTTTTTAAGAGGTGAGGAAGTTGAAAGTGAGGATTTCGAATACTAATGCTGATGTTGTAGATAGAGGTGATTTTTTTGAAACACCTATTGGAAAATTGGATTTAGAGTTTGAAAAAGTGCTAAACATAATGTGTGACTTAGGATGGAGGGAAATAACTGTTAGTACAAATAAAATTGAAGAAACGGAATTTGAATGGGAAACTCTAAACTCAATAGTTAATAAAATTAAAAAGAGGAAAAATAGAAAGAAGTGTGGAGCAATAGCGATATTTGTTGGATTTGTGAGAGAGATTAACGAGGGTAGGAAAGTTAAGTATCTTGAGTACGAAATCAATGAAGAGTTATACTATGAAAGATTAAGTAAATTAAAGAGGGAACTTGAAAGTAGGGAAGGGATAGAGGGGGTAGAGATTTTTCATAAAAAAGGCGTAGTAAAGGTAGGAGAGGATATAGTTTACGTTGCTGTTATGGGATACAGTAGAAAACATGTATTTCCAGTTTTAGCTGAAGCTGTAGAACGCATTAAAAAAGAACTACCTATATGGAAAAAAGAAGTTTTTGAAGGTGGAGAAATTTGGATTTAACTTTAGATTAGTGTTTTTTTACTAAGAACAGAGGAGATGGAAATGGATGAAGTTATAGTAACATAGTTAGTAGTTTAGCGTTGTTATAGATGATTCTGTTTGGGAGTACCATAGTATGGTGTAAAACCAGAAGAAGGAGTGCCGAGGGGGGGATTCGAACCCCCGACCTCCTGATTATGAGTCAGGCGCCCCAACCAGCTAGGCTACCTCGGCTTATTATTATGGAATTTCCGGTTGATTAATATATTTTACTCTGCATTTCAATTTAACACTTATTAAGGAAAAATTAATATACTGTATTTGGTAGTTTGGCAATGCTCTAAAAAAGCTAAGGAGGTTTAGAGAAAATGGCTGAGAACGCAGTGTTTGTTGGTAACAAGCCTGTAATGAACTATGTGCTTGCAGTATTGACCCAATTCAACAGTGGTGTAAAGGAAGTCGCCGTTAAGGCAAGAGGTAGAGCTATAAGCAGAGCAGTCGATGTTGCAGAGATAGTCAGAAAGCGCTTTTTGCCAGATGTTGATGTTAAAGACATAAAAATCTCGACCGAAAAGGTCGAGAGTGAGCAAGGAGAAGCAAATGTCTCCGCAATAGAGATAGTACTTGTAAAGAAGGAGTAAGCGGAGTTTTCTTTTTGTTTTATTATTAATTATTAATTTTTATATTTATATTATTATTTTATTGCTTAGTAAATTGTTTTTAATGAATATTTACCGGCATAGAAAGATATAAAGAGCTAAATTAGGTTAAAATAATTTAGAAAAAATAGATTTAGAAAATGTGATGTCTGTGGTCTGGACATGCACTATCTAAGCTTGCTGGTTGCAACAATCCATTTAAGAATGCTTCTATGGCATCTCTTGCAGTCCCTGTAGCACCTGAGTAAACTTTTATTCCAAATTGCTCAAACATTATTATTGCTTTTGGCCCTATATTACCACATAACACTACATCTACGCCAGCTTTTGCTAAGAGTTCAGGTGGCGTCCCTACTCCTCCAAAATGCTCAGATGTATTTGGAATTACTGATACTTCTCCAGTATCTGTATCGTAAACTGTGAATGTAGCAGCTCTACCAAAGTGCATAGATACAAAGTCTTCCAAACCTCCTCTCCCCTCAGTTGGCACAGCTATTCTCATAGCGTTCACCTCATTGAATTATAATTTATTTTGGATTGATAAAATTTTGGATAACCTAATTTTGTTTTTCGTCTTCGCTCTTCTTCCCTACTTTCTTTCTTAACTCTTCTAATTTCTTTTCCGCTTCTTTCTTAGCTTTTTCAGCTTTTTCCTGTAGTTTTTTCAGTTCTTCTTGAATCATTTCGAGATTCTCCAGTATATTGTCAACTATCTCTTCAAATATCTTTGCTGAGGGTGAGTCCATATCTACAAAAGGTTTTCCGTCTTCACCACTCTTGAATATGCTTGTATCGAGAGGTATTTTGCCTGCAAAGGGCACAGCCATTTCAGCTGAAAGTTTTTTCCCTCCTCCTGAGCCAAAGACTTCTATTGTTTTACCACAGTGTGGGCATATAAGACCACTCATATTTTCTATTACACCTACTACTGGGACTCCAGCATGTATTGCAAAGTTTATAGCTTTTCTAACATCTTCTAATGCTACACTTTGTGGTGTAGTTACTACTACACACCCATCTGGCTTTGCAAGTTGAACTATGCTTATAACTTCATCTCCAGTTCCGGGAGGTAAATCTATAACTAAATAATCAATTTCGCCCCAATCTACATTATTTAGAGCCTCTTCTATAAATTTGTGCTTTATTGGCCCTCTCCATACAACTGGTGTGTCTCTGCTTGGTAGCATAAAACCCATAGAAAAGACTTTAACTCCATGAATATCTAATGGTTTAATTTTGCCCTCTTTTGCCTCTAACCCTCTAATATCCTCTAATCCTAAGAGTTTCGGAACTGACGGACCGTGAACATCGCAATCAAGCAATCCCACTTTGTAACCCTTCTTTTTCAAAGCAAAAGCGAGGTTTACGGCAACAGTTGATTTACCAACTCCACCTTTTCCACTCATTACTACAAGCTTTTTCATGAGTTTTGCTTTTCAAGACTGCTTATGAAAATTTTGTTATTTTCGGTCAATACTAACTCGACAATTTTAATAACAGAATTCAGTTTGTACAGTTGGATGGGTATAGAGGAACAAATAAGAGCTCTTGAAGAGGAGATTAAGAGAACACCATACAATAAAGCAACAGAGCACCATATTGGTAAACTGAAAGCAAAACTTGCAAAACTTAGAGAGGAAGCGGAAAAAAGACAGAAAAAAGGTAAAGGTGTGCAATTTGCAATAAAGAAAGAAGGTGATGCAACTGCTGTTCTTGTTGGCTATCCTTCAGTAGGAAAATCTACTTTACTAAATGTTCTTACCGGGGCTAAGAGTGATGTAGCTGATTATTCCTTCACAACTTTAAAACCTATTCCAGGTATGTTGAACTATAAAGGTGCAAGAATTCAGATAGTAGATGTTCCCGGTATAATTGAGGGAGCATCAAAAGGTAGAGGGAGAGGTAGAGAGATTATATCTGCAATAAGGAGTGCTGATCTAATTTTAATAATTTCTGATGTGTTTAACATACATCAAATTGATATTTTGGAAAAAGAATTGTATGATGGTGGAATAAGATTGAATCAACAACCACCGAATATAATAATAAAGAAAAAAGCAAGGGGGGGAATAAACATAACAACCACAACTCCTTTAGCAATAGATGAAAAAACTATAGTTGAAATTTTAAGAGAATATAAAATACACAATGCAGACATCTTAGTTAGAGAAGATATAACGATAGATAGGCTTATAGATGCAATTCAGGGAAATAGGGTTTACATACCTGCGATTAAAGTTGTAAACAAAATTGATTTAGTTGATGAAAATTACTTAGAAAATTTAAGAAAAAAATATCCAGATTCCGTGTTTATTTCGGCTGAGAAAGGATATGGTATCGAGGAATTGAAGGAAAAAATATACCAAAAACTTGAATTTATAAGAGTTTTCTTGAAACCCCCCGGAAAGAAACCAGAAAAAGAGCCCATGATTTTGAGGAAAGGTTCAACTATAAAAGATATTTGTGAAAGATTGCATAGGGATATGATAAAGAGGTTTAGATACGCAAAGGTTTGGGGAAAATCTGTTAGATTTCCGGGGCAAAGAGTAGGTATAGATCACGTTGTAGAGGACGAAGATATTGTAACAATATATGCGTGAGGGATTTTTTATGGGATACATTGCTGTAATGGGTTGTAAAGCTTGTGGAGCTTGTAGAGACGTTTGCGAAGTAGATGCTATAATTTTTCAAGGAGATAAAGTGGTGAGTATAGATTATGAGAAATGCAATCTTTGCATGAAATGTGTTAAAGTTTGCAAGAATAACTCTCTAATTTACTTTGAGTGAAAGCATGAGATTTGAGAAAAGTTGCATATATGTTATCTTAGGTGCAATTATGATGGGTACTCTACCGATCTTTGTAAGAGAATTAAGTGTACAAGGAATGAATGCAATTCAAATCACATCTCTTAGACTCCTTACTGGATTTATCTATTTATCTGTGTTTTACCTTGTATTGGGTAAAAAACCCAAGCTAAGAAATTGGAAATTTATATTTTTGATTTCGGTAATAAACACTGCTACAATATTGTTTTATATAAAATCCATACAAGTAACTAAGGTAGCTACTGCCGCACTTTTGCTATACATGGCTCCAGTGTATGTTGTTATTTTTTCTTTTATTATTGGTGAAAAAATTAGTTTAAAACAGCTTTTTGCAGTAGTAATGGGTTTAATTGGTTTGTGGTTTATCATCTCTCCAAACGAAATTAGCGGAGATGTTTTTGGTGTATTGTCCGGGATATTTTATGCTTTTTACTTTTTAGTAATGAAAAGAGCAAGATCAGAAATGGACAGTTTGAGTATAACTTTTGCTTATTTAGGTATATCTTCGATTTTTCTTTCTCCATTTGCACTCTCACCAATAAAATTAAACCAAATAATATGGGTGCTGGGTCTGGGATTAATACCAACTGCTTTTGCTTTTACTATCTTTAATCATGGGATAAAAGGATGTGGAGCAAGCAACTCTTCTTTATCAGCACTTGTAGAACCGCTAACAGTTTCAGTAATTGGTTACGTATTTTTTGGAGAAGTTTTATCCATAAGACAAGTACTTGGTGGAATTTTAATACTGACAAGTATTTTTGTCATACTCGAAAAAAAATAAAATTAAAAAATTGGAATTAATGTATAAATACAGTAAATAGTATATATGCTATAGTGAGCATCACTAAGGAATGTTTAACTCCCGATGAAAGGCTACCTTCTCCCATTACTCCAGCTACAAGACCTCCGAAAAATCCTTGGAATATTGCTGCATGCATAAAGATATTCTTGTATGTACTTACGTTTATACCTCTTAGCATATTTATATTTGCTCCACTAGATGCAACTTTTGCAGCACTTTGGGCTAACGTTGAGAGGAATGTTGTTGTGATAATATACACTATACCTATAAAAACAAAGAATGATATATAGATTATTATTACATACATAAACATATTAGATAGCCTCTCTCTCCTTAAAAGTTCAGCATTACTTGCATCTTTTGCCGATATCATTAGGACTTCCGTTACATTACCTGTTGATTTCAAAGCTTCATTTAAAAGTGTTATAGTTCTTGTCAATTCAAATACTTTAAGTCTGTTTGCAAATCTGACTAAGGCATCATTTAAGCTAATACCCCAATCCAAATCCGATTTTATTTTAGTTATTTCCTTTTTTAAAGGAGTAGTATCTGTTTTGGCTATCATCGATATAGCTCTATATATTGGCATACCACTTTCGTTAGCTGAAGCCAATTTGTTCAAAAAAATGGGTGTCAATCTCATAACTCTCTTTGCTCTTTTTATTTTTAATTCATGAAATACTACGAAGGGCAATAACATTATTATTGTTGCTATTATTACGTAGTCATCTATTTTAAATACCCAGTCAATGCTTCTGTAAAATGGGTATATTCTCAATCCATACAGTATAAATGCTAAACCCGGTGGAACTGAAAAGATAAAAACATATATGGGCTTCCTTTTTATAGGCTCTAATGGATGTCTCAATGTATTTTTGAGTTTCCAAGATTTAATTCTTTTTTTGAGTTTTTCGATCATTTTTCTCTCTTTTTCATCTATTTCGTCTGGACATTTAATTCTTAGATGCGTGTATTTTTCTTTTAATTTTGGTGGTTCACCTTCTTCAGTAGGTGTTAACAGTTTTATTACCATTGCAAAGAAGAAGGATCCTATTGGAATTACTAAGTATATTATTGCATAAAGAGCGTTTTGATTTCCTTGTCCCATTACAACCATTACAGTTTGAATTATTATAAGGAAAAGTGGGCCTGCCACAAAAGCAGTTATGTAACTTTCAGCCATAAGTCCAAGAAATTCAAGAAAATTCTTTTGTTCTTGTCTTGCTCTCTCTAAATAAAACTCAGCTCTCTCTTCAAGGTATTTTGTTATATCTCCTCCGCTATCTATAACTGTTATTAATCCATGAATAAAATCTTTAAAGTTTTCAGAGGGTGATAACTCCACAGTTTCAGCTAAAACACTTCTCAAGTCTTTTCCCAACACTTCCATATCTCTTATCAGTCTTGCTGATTCTCTTGCTATTTCTCCATAAACTTCATAGTAGTTGGATAATGACCTAAAAATTTCTATTATATTCATTCCACCTTTACTTAAAGAATACATAAATGTTATAGCATGGGGCAACACTCTATCTATTTTGCTTTTTCTGTCGCTAATTACTGTCGAAGGATAAATAGAAAATAGAAACATTCCAAATAAGTAAAATAAAACTGTTAATACAACCATTAGCATTCCTGCAATAACGAACTTCCTTATTTCAATCCAACTTCTGTAAATATTTTCAGGTAGTGCGATTGGTATAATTGTTTTAGGTAAGTGAACAAAGTATATAAGGACTACAGCTAGAAATAGTCCCAGTATCAAACCCACTAATGCAAAAATTAAAGAAACAATCTTTGCTGTGGCTATATACATTTCTGGAGGCATTGAAATCATGGCTTGTCTCAATTTTTTTTCAAGCTCGTAGTAATTTTCAATTTTCACTTTTTTTCCAAAAATTTTGTATCCGATATATGTAAAATAGTTAGCTTCCTTAAACATATTAAACACCCCTATTTACTGATCATTTCTTGTAAACCCATTTTTTCTAAGATTTTTTCAGGCTTGCTTTGATAAGCATGTATTATATTTGCAACTTCGATGTAGTCTCTAACTCCATGTTCTATCATCCATTCAAGAACCACCCTTCTCCTCTCCAGCTCTTCCTCCAACTCTCTTCTACTCCAACCCCTCTCCATCCTTATCTCATCCAAAGCCTTAGAGCTACCAATCATTATATGCTCATCTTTAACACTGTCC